>JBKHJS010000056.1:0-12429 GCA_046537995.1 Desulfobacterales bacterium | reverse complement strand
AAAAAAGTCTTGCCTGTAAAAGCGGGAGCGGGTTATGACATGAACCTTGATCAAGGGGTTGGCGCAAAATGCGCGGATGAAATAACTATTTAAAAAGAATGGATAATTTATGCAGCTATTGTCAACCACGGTGTCCCTGACCCGCTACCGGGTGGAAGGAAAGCCGGCAGAGCCGGTCATGGACACGATCCGGGATGGTTTGAAAAACCAGGTGATCCGGGAGATCGACAATGATCCGGCTGCCAAGAGCATCGGCTGGACCGAGTCGGCCCGGCCCTTTGCACCGGATTTCGAAAACGCGCAGTTTGTGTTCGGCACTTACGTGGTGTTTTCCCTGCGCATTGACAAGAAGTCCGTGCCCGCCAAGGTGGTCAGCAAACAGGTGAACATGGCCGCGGCCAAGCGCCTGGCCGAATCCGGGCAGACCCAGTTGTCGAAAAACGAAAAGCGCGAGATCAAGGACTCGGTCACCCACCGGCTCTATACCCGGATTCCGGCCACGCCCAACGTCTACGACCTGGTGTGGGATTGCGAGGGCGGGGCCCTGTGGTTTTTCTCCAATTTAAAGGAGGCCAACGAGGAGCTTGAAACCCTGTTTGCCAAGTCCTTCCGGCTTTCGCTGATCCGGATGTTTCCCTACACCGAGGCGGACCTGGCCTGCGGGCTTGCAGATGCGCAGCGGGATGCCTTAAAGCAGGCCGGCCCGGCGGCCTTTGGCGGAGGTGCCCATGCTTGATGTCTCTGTTGCCTACAACCGGTACAAGTTTTTGGGCCACGAGTTTCTGACCTGGCTGTGGTACATGATTGACACCAACCCGGAGGCCCTTCAGAAGGCGGATCCGGAAATGGAGGCCTTGACCATCGGCAACCGGATCGTGCTGGAAAACCACCGGCACAACCGGGATGAAACCATCACCATCCGGGGCGACGGCGCGGGCCTGGAAGAGGGGGTGATCGCGCTGACCAAGGGGGCCAAGGTCACGGAAATGCACCTGGTTTACAAATCCGGCGAGCTGGAATGGAGCTTTAATCTCAAGGGCGAAAGCCTGAGCCTGAGCAGCCTGAAAACGCCCCGGACGGCAAAACTGGAAACACCCGGGGACGTCGAAGGCGCGGTGCTGGAAAAGGCTTACCTGGTCGAGCGCGTGGTCAACCTGGTGCACAACCTGTATGCCCGGTTTATAAACGAGCGCCTTTCCACGGACTGGGAGAAAAAGACCGTGTATCGCATCGGCGGCTGGATCCGGGGCGGCGAAGAAAACTAGAAAAAAAGAGCCGCGGCCAGGATGCGGATCCCGAGGAAAATCAGCACGAGGCCGCCGATAATTTCCATGCGCGGGCCGAGCTTTTTGCCGAAAAACCGGCCCAGGAAAATGCCGGCAAGGGACATGGCCGAGGTGATCACGCCGATCATGACGCTGGGATACCAGATGCCCACGTTGATCATGGCCAGGGAAAATCCGACTGCCAGGGCGTCGATGCTGGTGGCCACAGACAGCATCACCAGGGTCAGCCCGCGGGAGGGGTCCTTGAGGGTTTTTTCGGCTTCCGGCTTGAGTGCCTCGCGGATCATGCGGCTGCCGATAAAAACGAGCAGGCCGAATGCGATCCAGTGATCCACGGCAGACACCAGGGGCGCTATGGAGAATCCGGCAAACCAGCCGATTACCGGCATCATGAACTGAAACAGGCCGAAATGAAACGAGAGCCGGAAAACGGCCCTTTTGGGAAGCCTGCCCGCGGTTCCTGCGGCCACGGACACGGCAAAGGCGTCCATGGCCATGGACAGTGCAATGAGTATGACTTCAATCTGGTTCATGCATCCACAGCCGGCGGCAACGGATTGAAAGAACGCCCGGCGGGTGCCTGCCGGGAAACCTTTGGTATAGGACCGTTACCAGTATACATTCGAAATATCAACCGTGATAAGCCTGTAAAAAGTCTTTTTTACAGGCAGTGTTAAGTTTTAAGTGATTACGTGTTTAAGTAAAATCAGAATGTTATCTTTTTATTGCCTGGTGAGCATAACATATTTAAGACTTTTTCTGAAAATATCAACCGTGAAAGGAGAAACAGGTATGAGAGATGTCGTGATTGTATCCGCATGCCGCACGCCCATCGGAACCTTCGGCGGAACCCTGAAAAGCCTGGACGGCGCGCATCTGGCTTCTGTCACCATGAAGGAGGCGGTCAACCGGGCCGGCATTGAGCCGGAAATGATCGAGGACGTGCGCTACGGCTGCTGCATGGAGCCGGTGGACGCGCTCAATGTCACGCGCGTGGCCTGGCTGCTGGCCGGATTTCCGGAATTCGTGCCTGCGGTGACCATCAACCGGGTCTGCATTTCCGGGATGGAAGCCGTGCTTTCGGGCATGGCAATGATCCAGGCGGGCATGGCTGATGTGATCCTGGCCGGCGGCGTGGAGCACATGTCCGGCGTGCCCTACGTGGTGGAAGAGGCCCGGTGGGGCTGCCGCCTGCAGGACCAGACTTTCAAGGACGCCCTGATCCACGGCCTGCACTGCGGTTCCCACATCATCCCGCACCCGGAATACGGGCCGGTTAACGCAGAGGAGCCGCCGCTTTCCTATTTCAAGGGCAAGCCCTACATCATGGGGCATACCGCGGAATTCGTGGCCCAGCATTACGGCATAACACGTGAGGAAATGGACGAGGTCGCCCTGCGGAGCCACAACAACACCGAGCGGGCCAACGCGGACGGCTCTTTTGCAGATGAAACCGTGCCGGTTTCCGTGCCGCGGCGCAAGAAAGACCCCATTTCCTTTGAGCATGACGAGCATTTCCGGCCCGGTCTTTCAATGGCGGACCTGGAAAAGCTGCCGCCTGCTTTTATCCCCAAGACCGGCAAGGTCACCGCGGGCAATTCCAGCGGCATCAACGACGGGTCTGCGGCCATGGTGATCATGAGCGCGGATAAGGCAAAGGAACTGGGCCTCACCCCGCTGGCAAGAATCCGGGCCGTGGGCCGGGGCGCATGCCATCCCTCGGTCATGGGCCTGTCTCCGGTGCCTGCGGTAAAAAACCTGCTGGGCAAAAACGATGTGAAGCTCAACGACTTTGAGTTAATCGAGGTAAATGAAGCCTTTGCCGCCCAGTACCTGGGCTGCGAAAAGGAGCTGGGGTTAAACCGGGAAATCACCAACATCAACGGCTCGGGCATCGGCCTGGGCCATCCCGTGGGCGCCACGGGTGCGCGCATCATGGTCACGTTGATGTATGCGCTGCGCAAGCAGGGCAAGAGCCTGGGCATGGCCACGTTGTGCGGCGGCGGCGGGGTGTCCATGGCAACAGCGCTGGAAATTGTGTAATTTAAAGCATAGGGGCAAAAAAAGGGATGGGGAGAACTTCTGCAGTCTTTCCCCATCCGTTCTTAAATCCGAAGCACGAAATCCGAAATTCGAAACAAATTCGAAATCCGAATGTTAAAATTACCAAAACAATCTTTCAGGTATTTCGAATTTCGATATTCGGATTTCGGATTTTTATTTTGCTTCTGCCATGAGGTTTTTGACCACGTCGAGCAGCGGGGGCTTTAAGTGCCGCCACTGCGGATGCAGGGCCCGCCCCTCGTTCCATGTGAAATCCACGGCCACGTATTGTTCCGGGATTTGGTACTCGTTGTGCATGCCGTAGCGTACGCTGGGGTAGTATTCCACGTAGATCATCCGGTGGGGATCAATGGTAAAATCGTGGATGACTTTCGTGGCGATATGGCCGGCGCAGCTGCGCACCGACATTTTACTGTCGGTTGCGTCTGAAACCACTACCAGGTAGGGCCTGAGAATGGTGACCGGCTGCTGTGCGTTTTTTCTCCGGTCAAAAATCCGGAGCCGGCATATGCCGCTGGCCAGGCGAAGTTTGCCGCCCCAGCCTTCCCAGGTATAGAAATCGTCGTAAATCAGCATGCCGTATGCGAGTATCTCCTTGACAATGGAATCAAAATGTTGTCACGTTTTAAAAATTTACGTGGCTACTGGCTGTATATTAACACCATTTCTTTTTCAGATAAGATAAGGACGCCGGTTCCAGATGGCAAACAGTGAAAATCAGGTAGAGAAAGTCATTCGGCTGGAGGTGGACGGCCGGCAGGTGGTGCTTTTGGGCACGGCCCACGTGTCAAGGCAAAGCGCGGAACTGGCCGAATCGGTGATCGCCGAGGAAAAGCCGGATACGGTCTGCGTGGAACTTTGCGCTTCGCGCTACCAGTCGATCCGCAACAGCGAGCAGTGGCGGCAGATGGATATCGTCAAGGTGGTCAAGGAGAAAAAGGCCTTCCTGCTGCTGGCCAACATGCTGATGACCGCCTTTCAAAAGCGCATCGGGGAAAAACTCGGCGTGCGGCCCGGCGAGGAGATGATCCGGGCCCTGGATGCGGCGGAAAACGCCGGGGCAGACATTTGCCTGGCCGACCGGGACATCACTGTGACCCTGTCGCGCACCTGGCGAAGCACCGGGTGGTGGAACAAGATCAAGCTGTTTTTCCAGCTCCTGCTTTCCATGGGCGGTATTGACGATATTGACGAGCAGGCCGTCGAAGACATGAAAAAGGAGGACATCCTCGAAAGCCTGCTCTCGGAACTGGGAAAATCCCACCCCTCGATCAGGAAAATCCTGATTGACGAGCGGGACCAGTACCTGGCCCACAAGATCCGCAATGCGCCCGGGGAAAAAATCGTGGCCGTGGTGGGCGCCGGCCATGTGCCCGGCATTCGCCGCTATATTTACGAAGAGATCGATCCGGCCGGGCTCGAGACCGTCCCGCCCGGCGGCAAAAGCCTGAAAATCCTCAAATGGGGTTTGCCCGCGCTGATCGTCCTGATTTTTATCGCCGGGTTCTTTTTCGGCGGGGCTGAGGCCGGAAAATCCATGCTGCTGTGGTGGGTGCTGGCAAACGGCATATTCGGGGCAATCGGGGCCATTGCGGCCTTCGGCCATCCGGTCACGATTGTTTCCGCCCTGGCGGCCTCGCCCCTGACCTCGGTAAATCCCATGCTCGCGGCCGGATGGGTGGCCGGCTTGGTGGAGGCCTATTTCCGCAAGCCCAAGGTGGCAGACCTGGAGGATCTTTCAACAGACATTCTCTCTGTCCGGGGCTTCTGGCGAAACCATGTCACCCGGATTCTGCTGGTGGTGGTGTTTGTCAACCTGGGCAGCACGGTGGGCACGTTTGTGGCCCTGCCGTTGATGGTGCGCGTGCTGGGAGCGGGGTAAATTCGAAATCCGAATTTCG
This sequence comes from Desulfobacterales bacterium, assembly GCA_046537995.1. Taxonomy (GTDB): domain Bacteria; phylum Desulfobacterota; class Desulfobacteria; order Desulfobacterales; family Desulfosalsimonadaceae; genus Desulfosalsimonas. The sequence continues at coordinate 7,178 of JBKHJS010000056.1, read as the reverse complement.
AAATCCGAAACAATAGGTAATTACCAAAATCATAATGACCAAAACAACTCATCACAGCGGTTTTTTGTTTTTTATGTTTTTGTAATTAAAACATTCGAATTTGTTTCGAGTTTCGTGCTTCGAATTTCGGATTTCTGGCGACGCTGCTGTTTCGGCCGTTCATTCCTGAACGATCTTTACCACCCTTCTCTGGTACACCTTCCCCCCCGCCAGGCTGTGTGTCATGGTCACCACCTGCAGCCGGTTTTCGGCAAACAGTTGGATGCATTCCGGGTAGAGCTGCCACTCTTCTGCCAGGCCGCGTTTTTTCATGTCGGCCAGGGTGTCGGTTTCATGGATGGCAAAGCAGCGCTGGCCGATAATCGGGCCGGTGTCCTCGCCGTAGTCGATAAAGTGCACCGTGCATCCCCCGACCTTGCAGCCGTAGCGAAAGGTGTCGCCGTATCCGTCTGTGCCGGCAAATGCCGGCAAAAGCGCGGGGTGAATGTTCATGATCCGGGGAAGCACGGCATCGGTGTTGACCCGGTCGATGAAATAGGGCGACAGGTTGCGCATGAACCCGGCCAGCACCAGCAGGTCAAAGGGGTAGGGTGCCATGTTTTCCAGCAGGGCGGCTTCGGCAATGGCCCGGGTGCAAAGAAACCGGTCGCGCCTTTCCGGGTCTGCGTCCGGGCCGAAAAACGACTGCCTGGCCCGGATGTCGGCAAGATCAAAATCCGCGGGCAGCTTTTGGTCATCAGGAGATTGCCGCCAGTTTGCGATAATATCGCGGTAGTTGACTGTAAAAGTGGGAATGCCCCGGCTGGCGGCTTTTTCCAGGCCCGCGGCCTGCGGGTTGTCCGTGCCCGTAAATACCATCTGTCCGCTGATCTGCCCGCTGTCGCAGGCATCCATTATGGCCTCGAGGTTGGTGCCCGATCCGCTGATCAAAGCGCCGATGCGTATGGGAGATGTCATGGGACCGCCTCTTTTCTCCGGCTTAATATTTGCGGTTTTCCGGCCCGGGTCTGCTCTAGCCGGCTTTCTTCCTGCTTGACAAAGTCTGCCGGGTGTGTTGGATAATTAGAATTTTCAGCAGGTAATGAGCGCAGCCCCGCATTTATGTGCCTATAAACGAAAAACCTTGTTATGTAAATACCAAACATATCAACAAACAACAAATTCCACCGGGGTGTGGGTTATGAAGGAAATGGACCGTCTTATAGAGATTATGGAAACCCTGCGCGCTCCGGGCGGCTGTCCCTGGGATGCAAAGCAGGATCACAAAAGCCTGGTGCCGGGCCTGATCGAAGAGGCCTACGAGCTCGTGGAGGCCATTGAAAAAGACGATGCCGAAGCCATGGCAGAAGAGCTCGGCGACGTGCTGCTCCAGGTGGTGTTCCACAGCATCATTGCCGGGGAGGACGGGCAGTTTACGCTTGCCGACGTGGCAGACCGGCTTGCAGACAAGCTGGTATACCGGCATCCCCACGTTTTCGGCAGTACCGAGGTGACAGATGCCGCTGAAGTCACCCGCAACTGGGATCAGCTCAAGGGTTCGGAAAACGGCAAATCAGACCGCAGTTCAATTGCCGACGGCATCCCCGCAAGCCTGCCTGCGCTGCTTTATGCGTTAAAGCTGCAGTCCCGCGCCCAGAGAGCCGGGTTTGACTGGGAAAATGCCGAAGGGGTCATTGAAAAGCTCCGCGAGGAGATCGATGAGCTTGAAGCAGCGGCAAAAAGCCGGGACCCGGCGGCTGTTGCAGACGAAATCGGGGACCTGATCTTTTCCGCGGTCAACCTGGCCAGAAAGCTGGGTGTGGATCCGGAGGCCGCCGTACACCGGGTCAACCGCCGGTTTGCCGGACGTTTTGCCCATATCGAAAAGGCCGCCCAAAAGCAGGGCATTGCCGTATCCGAGATGCCCATGGATGAAAAGGAGCGCATCTGGCAGCAGGCCAAAAACACGGGCTGAGCACCGCGTTCCGGATTGCATTCTTCGATTGCCAAACCCGACGGGGGGTGGTAAGGGTGGCTTTTCCGTATGCAGAAACTGCGCCCGGGGTTTGCCGGGTCGGTTCCGGGGTATAAGTTTTTTCTCTTGAAAACAGAATGTTGTCTGGCAGCCGGGTTTTCCGGCAATGGTTGTTTCGGCCCGGAATGCTTGCCCGGCAGGGATTGGCCCCAAATTTTTGGAAATGAGCATTTACTTAAAATTTCAAATGTTATGCGAATGCGGAAAATTTTTCGTATTTGCAGTCTTGACAAGCTGTTGTGTCGGTGTTTTTATACAATCTTTTTTCAACTGAACCTGATATAACTTATCAGAATATATCAAAATTATAAACGATTACAGGCCAGAGCAGTGAAACGCCGACGTAATGGTCGCAAACCCGATTCCCCCCTTTTCCGGCAGATCCTGCCGATTCCCGGTACGTGCCGTATCGTTTTATATAATTTCAAAAAGGTACCAGGTTTATTGGGGTTTTGTTTTGCGCCGCGCCTGTGGGGCTTAAGGATAACTGCCTTAAATAACGAGGGATAATTATGAGTTTGAAAAAGAAGCTGTCAGCTGCCGAATTCGTGGTGCTCGCCGAGATGAATACCCCCAAGGGGGTGGATATCTCGGAACTCGTGACCAACGCCAGGCGCTTGAAGGGACGGGTCGATGGCGTGTTGATTCCGGACATGGACAACGGCGTCATGCGGATGAGTGCCCTGGGCGGAGGCGCTTTAATGCGCCGGGAAGGCCTGGAAACCGTGGTTCACGTTTACGGCCGGGATAAAAACCGGATGGCCCTGCAGGGCGATATCCTGGCGGCAAACGTGCTGGGCATTCAGCACCTGCTGGTGGCCCCGGCCGAGCCCATGGCCAACGGCGACCACCGGGATGCCGCGGTTGTGGACGACCTTGACGAATCCGGCATTTTGAAAATGATCCGGTCTCTGTGTGAAGGCGTGGACCTGGCCGGTTTTGAGCTCCGGGGCGTCCCGGAGTTCACGGTGGGATGTGCCATGGCCCCGGTGGCAGATGATGCCGCACTGGCCCGGGAAGTGGAAAGCCTCGGCCAAAAGGTTGCCGCGGGCGCCCAGTATATCGTGACACCGCCGGTTTTTGATCTTGAGGCCTACGGTAAAATGCTCGAATCGCTCAAGCCGCTTGATGTCCCGGTGATCGCCACGGTGTTTTTACTCAAAAACGTCGGCATGGCCAGATACATGTCCATTCATGAGCCCGGTTCCTGCATCTCCGAGGATATGATCCGGCGCATCCGCAAGGCGCCCGACCGGGAGGCCGAATGCATCCGGATGGCCGGGCAGACGGCAGCAGAATTAAAAAAGATGGTTCAGGGGGTCAAGATTACCACCCTGGGCTGGGAGCACCGGCTGCCGGATATCCTGTCAAGCGCGGACCTGTAGGCAATCCGGGCAGGCGGATAACCCGCATGCGGGTGCATGCAATACGGCTGGCCAAATTATGCGATAAATAGGGATCCCATGCAAGAATACAATGATAACCATACGGAAGATCAGGGCAATCAGGCCGTGCTCGTGATCGGCGGGGGAATGGGCGGCATTCGTGCGGCCCTGGACCTGGCCGAATCGCGCAGGGATGTTGTGCTCATTGACAAGTCATATGCCATCGGCGGGCTCATGACCCAGCTGGACCGCACCTTTCCCACCAATAATTGCGATTTGTGCACCATTTCGCCGCATCTTTCCGAAAGCGGCAGGCAGCTGCGCATGGAACTCAAGCCCATGACCGTGGTTGAAAAAGTGGAAGGCGAGGCCGGCAACTTTCAGGTCACCGTCAAACGCATGCCCCGTTATATTGATGTGGACAAGTGCACGGCATGCGGGGAATGCGCGGAAAAATACCCGGACTGGGTCCGGTTCACACCGGGACTCGATCCCCGGGCGCCCACGTGCATGCGCTATCCCCAGGCAACGCCCTATGCGTTTTCCGTGGACGCGGAAAAAGTCACCGATTTTGACGCCCTGCAGCAGGTGTGCAGGGCCGGGGCCATTGTTCCCGACGACTGCGAGAAAACCGAAACCCTGTCCGTGGCCTCGATTGTGCTTTCCACCGGCGGCGAGCTTTTCGATCCCTCGGTGCTCGACAATTTCGGGGGCGGAAAATACGCCAACGTGGTCACGGGCCTGCAATACGAGCGGATCATGTCCGCATCCGGGCCGACCCAGGGCAACCTGGTCCGGCCCTCGGACAACAAGCGCCCCAAGCGAGTGGCCTGGATCCAGTGCGTGGGCTCAAGGGGGATTAACCGGGCGGATGTGCCGTATTGTTCCAGCGTGTGCTGCATGTACGCGCTCAAGGAGGCCATTGTCACCCGGGAGCGCTTTGCCGACGACATTGAAACATCCATTTTTTACATGGACATGCGCACATTCGGCAAGGACTACGAATCCTACCTCAACCGGGCCGTGGACGAATACGGGGTCAACCTGATCCGGAGCCGGCCGCATTCGATCATCGAAAATCCCGAAACCGGGGACCTGTCCATTACATATGCCACGGATGACGAGCTTTTTCATAAAACCGAAGTCTTTGACATGGTGGTGCTTTCCACCGGTTTTCGTATCAGTGCCGGGAACATAGAGCTGGCACGCCGCCTGGGCATTGATTTAAACGAGCACGGATTTGCCAAAACCGCCGGCTTTGCCCCGGTGGCCACGTCCAGGCCCGGCATATACGTCTGCGGGGTCTGCGAAAGCCCCAAGGACATCCCGGAAACCATGATCCAGGCCTCGGCTGCAGCCGCCGCGGCCGGCAGTGATACACCCGTGTCCGGCGCTGCTGTCGAGCAAGAGGAGGTCTTTCCGCCCGAGCGCGATATATCCGGGGAGCCGCCCCGGATCGGAGTGTTTGCGTGCGAGTGCGGGGCCGAGATCGGCGGGGTGATCTCAGTGGAAAAACTGATGGAACAGGCCCGGTCCATGCCCGGCGTGGAGGTGGCCGAGGCCGTGGGATACGGCTGCAGCGGTGATTCCATTTCCCATATTGAACAGCAGGTGGCAAGCCACGGCTTAAACCGGGTGGTTCTGGGCGGCTGTTCGCCCCGGACCCATGAAATCAAGTTCCAGGACATGATGCGCCGGTGCGGGCTCAACAAGTACCTGGTGGACATCGTCAATCTCCGGGACCAGGATACCTGGCCGCACATGCATCAGCCCGAAGAAGCCCAGAATAAAGCCTGCAAGCTTGTCGAGATGGGCGTCCACGGGGTCAGCGAGGCCCACCCCCTTGCCGAGCACACCCTGCCCATGAACCAGAACGTGCTGGTGGTCGGCGGCGGCGTGGCCGGGATGAATTCCGCGCTGATGCTGGCAGACCAGGGCTTCCGGGTCTACCTGGTGGAACGCAACGCCGCGCTCGGCGGCCTGGCCCGCAACATCCGGAAGACGCTGCAGGGCGATGACGTGGGTGCCTACATGGACGAACTGATCGAAAAGACCGAGTCCCACGAAAAGATCCAGGTGCTGACCCGGTCAATCATCGTGGATCACACGGGCATGCCCGGCCGCTACACAACCGGCCTGCAGACCGGCCCGCGCATGCATTACATGCAGATCGAGCACGGGGTGACCATCCTGGCAACCGGGGCCCTTGCCAACCGGCCGCCGCAGTATCTGCTCGACGAGCATGAAAACGTCATGACCCAGCTGGACCTGGATGCACAGATCGCAGACGATCCCGGCTCCATTGAAAATCTCGACCAGGTGGTGATGATTCAGTGCGTCGGCTCAAGGGAGCCGGGCAATCCCAACTGCTCCCGCATCTGCTGCCAGAGCGCCATCAAGAACGCGCTGCGGATGAAGGATATCAACCCGGATATGCAGATTTACGTGCTGTACCGGGATATCCGGACATACGGCTTTGACGAGGATTATTACCGGGAGGCCAGAAAGCGCGGGGTGAAGTTCATCCGGTATGAAACCGACAACCGGCCCGAGGTTCGTGACACCGGAGACGGCCTGGAAGTGGGCGTATATGACCCCATCCTGGGCAGAAACCTGGAAATCGCAGCAGACCGCGTGATCCTGAGCACCGGTTTTGCCGCAGATGACGAAACAACCGAGGATCTTTCCGTGCTGTTCCATCTCACCCGCTCGGATGACGGATATTTCCTGGAGGATCATGTCAAGCTGCGGCCCACGGATATGTCGGTCCGGGGTTTTTTCCTGGCGGGCACGGCCCATTCGCCCAAGTCCATCCGGGAAAGCATCACCCAGGGGCAGGCAGCCGCGGGCCGGGCCAGATCTCTTCTGACCAGCCGGTTTATCAACCTGGGCGCGGCAGTGGCAAAGGTGGACGGAGACAAGTGCGCGGCCTGCCTGATATGTGTTCGGGCCTGTCCCTTTCATGTACCTTTTATCAACGCCGAGGGCTATTCGGAAATCGACCCGGCCCTGTGCCACGGCTGCGGCACGTGTGCGGCCGAATGCCCGGCCCGGGCCATACAGCTCATGCAGTATGAAGACGATCACATACTGGCCAAGCTCGACGGCCTGTTTGAGAGGATGAACTGATGACAAAAGCATTTGAACCGGAAATCGTTGCGTTCTGCTGCCATTACTGCGCCTACACGGCCGCGGACATGGCCGGCAGCAAACGGCTTTCCTACCCGGCCAACGTGAAAATTATCCGTGTGCCGTGTACCGGCAAGGTTGATGCCATTCACATCATGAAGGCCCTGCAAAAGGGGGCTGACGGCGTTTATGTCGCCGGCTGCCTGGAAGGCGACTGCCATTTCAAGACCGGCAATATCCGGGCGGCCCACCGGGTCCGCCGCGTGCAGGCGCTGCTCGAGGAGATCGGGTGGGACGGCCGGCGGGTGGAGATGATCACCATGTCTGCGGGCATGGGAGAGCGTTTTGCGCAGACCGCCCGGGAATTTACGGAAAAAATCCGCGAGCTCGGCCCCAGCCCGGTTTCCCGGGATAGCCGGGAGGACGGCCGGCAGGCGGTGAGTTAATCACTGAAATACAAACTGATGGAATCGTAAAAACTCCTAAAACCATTATAATCGCCAGACAATAAAATGATAAGTTTCTGATTTTACTTAACCACTTAATCACTTAAAACTTAACACTGCCTGTAAAAAGGACTTTTTACAGGCTTATCAACCTGGAGATAAAACATGATTACGGCTGTACGAAAACCCATGGAAGAAATCATT
>JBKHJS010000242.1:0-2853 GCA_046537995.1 Desulfobacterales bacterium | reverse complement strand
TTGTGAAACAATTATGCTTGATAGTATGAATCTGAAATAAATCTGAAAGAAGGCCATCCACAAAAAAACGGGTGCTTGGTGATGACGGATTTTTACACAACCGGAGATATCGGGGGCGGCCCGCCGCAGCGGCCGTTCCGCCTGGAAGACATTAATTTTCCCAAACTTACAAGGTTCGTCAGGCTCATATTGCTCGGGCTGGTTGTGCTGGGCGTCTTTATGGGGCTCATCTGGGCCCGGGGCTTTTATACGGACTGGCTGTGGTTTTCCAGCCTCGGCCATGAGCAGGTGTTGTTTGTCCGCGTAACCTCGCAGATATGGCTTTACCTGCTTGGCATCCTGGTTTTTGTCGCTCTGGCGGCGCCCAATTTGTACGCGGCTTACAGAAACACGGCGGATTATCAGTGGCGGCAGGGAAAGGAACTGACCCGGGAAGGCTATCAGGGCGCCCGGCGCCTGATGCTGTGGGTCGGCATACTCGCCATTGTGCTCGGGGCCTTGTATCTGGCGGTTTATTTTTCCGCCCGGTGGGAAACGTTTCTGCGGTTTTTCAACGGGGTTTCCTTTAATCAGGCGGATCCGGTTTTTGAGCGGGATCTTTCCTTCTATGTTTTCGGCCTGCCTGTTCTCAACTTCCTGCGCACCTGGCTTTTGGGCGTGATGACCGTGATCATTATCTTTGTTGCGGGCTTTTATTACGTGTCGGCCAACCTGAAGGGCGAGACTTTTTCCTTTGAAGGCAGCCTGAGAACGCATCTGCTGATACTCGGCGCCATTATTTTCTTTCTGATTGCCGCGGGTCACTGGCTCGGGAGATACGAGCTTTTGTTTTCAAAGACCGGCACGGTTTTCGGAGTCGGGTACACGGACGACAATATTATCATTCCGGCCCGCACGATTCTCACCTTTATTGCCATCGGGGCCGGGGCAACGCTTTTGGCGGGCACCCGTTTGCAGGGATACCGCCTGATTGGAGCCGGCATCGGCCTGTGGCTTGTTTTAAGCATCCTGGGCCTTATCGCCCTGCCCGGCATTGTCCAGCGCCTGCAGGTGGAACCCAGCGAACTGGCCAGGGAAAGGCAGTATCTGGCCAGAAACATCGAGTATACGAGAAAGGCATACGGGCTCGAGGATATTGCCGACAAAAGCCATCCGGCCCTCGGCGAGGTCCGGTCCGAGACAATTGATGAAAACCAGGGCACCATCCAGAACCTGCGTTTCTGGGACGAGGGGCCGCTGCTGCAGAGTTATAACCAGATCCAGTTTTTCAGGCTTTATTACGACTTTTTAAGTGTTCAGACGGATCGCTACATGGTCGACGGAGATCTCCGCCAGGTAATGCTTTCCACCCGTGAGCTGTCCTCGGAGAAACTGCCGTCCGAGGCCCAGCGGTGGGTCAACCGGTATCTTCAGTTCACCCACGGCTACGGGGTGGCCATGAGCCCGGTAACCGAGGTGGCAGAAGGCGGCCGCCCGAATTTTTTCCTTCGCGATCTGCCCCCAGAGGGCAAGATCGCCCTTGAGCGCCCGGAGATTTATTACGGATTAAAGAGCCTTCCGTTTGCCATTGTCAACAGTGACATGGAAGAATTCAATTATCCGGCACAGGACGGCCCGGTCTATACCCATTACCAGGGCGAAGGCGGGGTTGAGCTCAACTCTTTTTTCCGGCGGTTTTTGTATGCATGGCAGTTCATGGATCTCAATATTCTGATTTCCGGTGAAATCAACAAGGACAGCCGGATCCAGTACAAGCGAACCGTGGCCGAGCGCTTTGCCAAGATTTCACCGTTTTTAAAGCGGGACGACGAGGCCTATACGGTAGTGGCAAACGACAGGCAGTTTTTCATCCAGGATGCATACACCACAACCGCCCGGTATCCCTACGCCACCGCGTGGCAGGGGCAGTTCAACTATATGCGAAACAGTGTCAAGGCGGTTGTTGACATGTATAACGGCAATGTGGACTACTACGTTTATGACCAATCGTGTCCCATTATCCGGACATACATGAAAATATTTCCCGGGCTTTTCAAACCCGCCGATGAAATGCCCGATTACCTGCAGGATCATCTCCGTTACCCCATGGATCTTTTCAGCGTCCAGACCCGGATGCTGCTCCAGTATCATATGACCGATCCCGTGGTGTTTTACAACAAGGAAGATCAGTGGTCGGTACCGCAGCACGCCGCCTCCGGACAGAGCGAAACACTGCGGCCGTATTATATCGTGGCGCGGCTTCCCGGAGAGGAAAAGGAGGAATTTCTTCTGATCCAGCCCTTTACGCCAGACAATCGCCACAACCTGGTGGGATGGATGGCTGCAAGAATGGACGGCGATAACTACGGGGAAAAGATTCTCTACGAGTTTCCCTCAGGCCGGCACGTGGACGGTCCGCGGCAGGTGGAGGCCAGGATAGATAACGATGCGGTGATATCCGAGCAGTTCACCCTTTGGGGGCAGGTGGGCTCCGAGGTCATGCGCGGGGATATCCTGGTAATTCCGCTGGGGCAAAGCCTGCTGTATGCAGAGCCCGTATTTTTAAAACCCGAATCCCTCGCGTTTCCGGAACTCAGACGCATCATCCTTGCCGACAGCCGCCGGGTGGTTATGCACCCGAGCCTGGAAGACTCTGTTGACGCGCTTGTAGGGAAAAAAGCCACGGTGGCGCCCCCTGTTGAGGAGGATGCGGACCTGGAGGCATATAAGGCAGACAGCAAACCGCGCGATGAGGGTGTTCCGGCCGAAGGACTGGAAGCCGTGCGCGAAGGTCTCCAGGATGCAATCGACAGGCTGCAGGAAGTGGCAGACCAATTAAACCGTATGGAAAAACCGCAGCAGTAGGAAAAAGCC
>JBKHJS010000055.1:0-12459 GCA_046537995.1 Desulfobacterales bacterium | reverse complement strand
GGCACATGAGCGAAACATCCCTTCTGGAAAACATATCCATTGTCTTAAACCGCCCCCGGTACCCGGAAAACATCGGGGCGGCCGCCCGCGCCATGCGCAACATGGGCCTGAGCAACCTCGTGCTGGTGTGCCCGGAAAATTTCGACCACCCCCGAGCCCTGACCCTGGCCACCCATGCGGCAGCCGGTGTTATCCACGAAGTGCAGGTTTTTGATGACCTGCAAAGCGCCCTGGCCGGGTTCGGGTTTGTGGCCGGCACCACCGCCCGGCTCGGCAGCCGGCGCCGGGTGATCGTGTCACCGGAAAAAATGGCGGCCCGGATTATGCCGGTTTGTCAAAACAACCGGGCGGCGGTTGTCTTCGGACCCGAAGACCGGGGGCTGACAAACGAAGAGCTCAGGTTGTGCCACGGGCTTGTCAACATTCCCACCGCGGACTTTTCCTCGCTCAACCTGGCCCATTCCGTCATGGTGGTCTGCTACGAACTTTTCAAGGCGAGCCTTGCACCGGCCAAAAATTTTTCGCCCCGTCTGGCCACCCGCCACGAACTCGATGCCATGTATGCCCAGCTCAAGGACACCCTGGTGCGCATCAACTTTATCCAGCCTGACAACCCGGATCACTGGATGGATCGAATCCGGCGGTTTTTTTCCCGCCTGCCCCTGCGCGCTGCCGAAGTCAGTTTGATCCGGGGCATTTGCAGGCAGATCAACTGGTATGCCGCAAAATGCTACAAGGACGGCAAATCCGGCAGAAAGCCGGATCCCGCCCTCGGGCTGGACCCGGACGATCAATGACCTGTTGCGCAATACACTTGACATCAGTCTCATTTGGAATAAAAATAAAGTAATAAAAACGACTCGTCCGACCTTCCCTTTTAACCAGCCTTTACCAGGAGGTGATCCGATGGATAAGATCCTGCGCATCCAAATGGGACCCGATCAGGCCCCGACAGCCAAGACCGAACCGCTCGGCGACTACGAAGGATTCGGCGGCCGGGGCATGACCTCGGCGATTGTCGCCAAAGAGGTACCGCCCCTGTGCCATCCCCTTGGCGCTGACAACAAGCTGGTCATTGCACCGGGACTGCTCAGCGGTACGGCCGCAGCCATGTCCGGCCGGATTTCGGTGGGATGTAAAAGTCCGCTGACCGGCGGCATCAAGGAGGCCAACTCCGGCGGCCAGCCCGCACAGGTGCTTGCCCGGCTGGGTTACGCGGCCATTGTTCTGGAAGGCAAGCCCGCCGGGGACAAGCTCTACAAAATCGTGGTCAACAAGAACGGCGTGGAGATCGAACCGGCAGATGATCTGAAGATGAAGGGCAATTACGACACGGTGGAAAAACTCACCGGCCAATACGGGGACAAAATCTGCTGCATTACTATCGGCCAGGCCGGGGAGATGAAAATGCTGGCCGCCACCGTGGCCTGCACGGACATGGAAGTGCGCCCTACCCGGCATGCGGCCCGCGGCGGCGTTGGTGCGGTCATGGGAAGCAAGGGCGTAAGGGCGATCGTGCTCGACGATGCCGGCATGTCCATGCGCTCGGCAAAGGATCCCGACAAGTTCAAGGAAGCCAACAAAACCTTTGTCTCCGGCCTGAGAAACCACTCGGTCACCGGCCAAGGACTGCCAGCATACGGCACCAACGTGCTGACCAACGTGGTCAACGAAGCCGGGGCTTATCCCACCTACAATTTTAAGACCGGCCGGTTCAAGGGGGCTTCGGCCATCAGCGGTGAGACCCAGGCCGAAACCGAGACCGCCCGGGGCGGCAAAGCCACCCACGGTTGCCACCGGGGTTGCGTGATCCGGTGTTCGGGTATTTACCATGACAAGGACGGCCACTACCTCACCAAGCAGCCCGAATACGAAACCGTGTGGGCCCACGGCGGCAACTGCGGCATCGACGATCTGGACAGTATTGCCATGCTCGACCGGCTTGATGACGACTACGGCCTGGATACCATTGAAATGGGCGCCACCATCGGCGTGGCCATGGAAGCCGGGCTGGCGGAATTCGGCGATGCCGCCAGGGCCATCGAACTGGTCAGGGAAGTGGGCAAGGGCACGCCCCTGGGCCGGATTCTGGGAAGCGGGGCCGCGGTTACGGGCAAGGTATTCGGAGTCGAGCGGGTGCCGGTGGTCAAAAACCAGTCCATGCCCGCATATGACCCCCGGGCCGTCCAGGGCATGGGCGTGACTTATGCCACCACCACCATGGGCGCCGACCACACGGCCGGGTACGCGGTGACCGCAAACCTGCTCGGCGTTGGCGGCAACGTGGACGCATTAAAGCCCGAAGGACAGATCGAGCTGTCGCGCAACCTCCAGGTGGCCACCGCAGCCATCGATTCCACCGGAATGTGCCTGTTTATCGCATTTGCCATCCTGGACCAGCAGGAAACCTTCCAGGCCATGATTGACATGATCAATGCGTTTCACGGCCTGAATTTTTCGGCCGACGATGTCACGGAACTTGGCAAAAAAATCCTGAGACTGGAGCGCGATTTCAACGAGCGCGCCGGGTTCGGCCCCAAGGACGACCGGCTGCCGGATTATTTCCGGACCGAGTCCTTCGGGCCCCATAACGTGACATTCCAGATCAGCGGCGAGGACCTGGATTCCGTGTATAACTTCTGAGCGACCGGTTTACTTTCGCATGCAAAGCGCCCCGCCCGGCCGTGCCCGGACGGGGCGCTGACATGCGCCAGACGAAAAAAGCACCATGTCCTGTGCGCCCGGAACAACATTGGAAATCCATATTCCCCAACGCCTGCTTTCCCTGATGCGGCTGGTGCTGGCCCGCGGCATCCACTATCAGGCACCGGCCGGCATCTCCGTGAGCCGGTTTCTGGAACAACACCTCCAGTTGGACGCGGACTTCATTCATAACCGGATCCAGACCATATTCATCAACGGCCAGGCGGTGGATGACCCGGAGGAAACCCGGATCCACGCCCCGTGCAGCCTCGCACTTTCCGCGGCCATGCCGGGACTGTTCGGGGCGGCTTTTCGAAAAGACGGTCAGTACCGGGCAATGCGCCAGTCATACAAAGCTGGCCGATCCGGGCCGGAAAATTCCGAATCCGACGCAATGGTGCCGGTCACTGTGAAGTGTTTCAACCAGGTGGCCGAGGCTATCGGCAATGATCTGCTCGGCCGGGGCGTATGCATGGATGCCGGGGATTTTCTGCAGTTCTGGAACTCCCAGCACACCGTGCTGGAACCCGGATGCCTGGGGGTATGGATGGACGGGGCGCAAATCAATCCCGAACAGGTGGCCGATCGACTGGGCGAGACCACCGGAGACATCGTGCTCAAAACGCACGTGCCGGGCTAGCCGCCCCCCACGGGCGGGAAAAGCCCGAGCCGATCGCCATCTGAAAGCCGGGTCTGCAGGGGCTTGCGCACGCCATTGACAAATACCAGCTTGATTTGCTTTTTCGGGAGTTGCAGTTGATCTGCAATATCTTCGGCAGTCTGCCCCGGGACGCAGGAAAGGCGCACCGATTTTCCGGCAGCGGTTTCCGGCAGGTAGCGGGCCAGCGAGGCGTAGAGGTAAACTTCGATTTCCATTTTTTTACCCATCTAAAAGATATGCCCATGTCTGAAAAAAATCACAATACAACACTTACGGCCATGATCGCAAACCGGGCGCAAACCGCAGCCGACCCGGCGCAAAGAAGCCTCCGGGTCATAGGCGAATCCGGAGCCCAAGAGATTTGCCGGCAGTCCGGCAAAAACCTGGGGGAAATTTATGCTGCAGCCCTCCAGTCCAATATCTGGCCGATGCGATACCTGCGCAACAATTCCATTCTTTCGGCACGGGATCAACTCAAGCTGGCACAATCCTGCGTTGCGGTCATTGGCGCCGGCGGGCTGGGCGGCCACGTGATAACCATCCTGGCCCGCATGGGCATCGGGAAGCTCTGCGTGGCGGACCCGGACACCTTCGAGGCCTCCAACCTAAACCGCCAGGTACTGGCAGCCGCAGAGACCCTGGGTACAAACAAGGCAGCGGCGGCCAAAAACATGCTTGCCGCTGTCAACCCCGCGGTGACGGTCCGAAGCTTTCCACGCCGCCTGGATAAGGATAATGCCGCACAAATTCTTGCCGGGGCAAATACGGCAGTGGATGCGCTTGACAGCGTTTCAGACCGCCTGGTTTTGGCACGAGCCTGCAGAACTGCCGGCATTCCCCTGGTTCATGCCGCCATTGCCGGGTTTGAAGGCCAGATCATGACGATTTACCCGCAGGACCCGGGGCTTGAACGCATTTACGGAGAAACGCAAGAGGCTTTTGAACCGGCTGCCTCGCCTGAAGCGGTCATGGGCGTACCCGGTGTCACCCCGGCTGTGCTGGCGTCCCTCCAGGCCATGGAGACAATCAAAATTCTTTTGGGCCGCGGCCGGAGCCTGAGAAACCGGATGCTCTACGTGGATCTGGAAAATGCGGGTTTCCAGGAATTCTCCTTTGGAACCGACCCGGATCAGGCATAATCGGAAATCAACTGCCGCACCCGCTGCTCGATCTCGTCGCGCACCTGGCGCATGAACTCAGCAGACCGGCCGGCCGGATCCGGCAGGTCCCAGTCAATGTAGCGCACACCCGGAATATAGGGGCACTGCTCCCCGCAGCCCATTGTCACGATCAGATCCGGCGTACTTTCGGCAACAGCATCTTCGATGGTCCGGGTGCTGCGATAGGCCATATCAATTCCCTTTTCCGCCATTGCTTCCTGCATTTGCGGATTGACCCGGTCAGCGGGCGTGCTGCCCGCGTGCAGCGCCTCGATACGGTCTCCGGCCATCTGCCTGGCAAACCCGGCGGCCATCTGGCTGCGGCAGGCGTTTTCCCGGCATGCAAAAAGAATTTTCTTTCGGGAAAAAAGCGGATCCGCTTTTTCCAGGGCTGCTTTTACATCATCGAAAACCCCGGGCTGTTTTTCCAGTTCCCCGGCCGCCTCGATCCTGCGGTAAGTGACCGCGTCCGTATAAGCCGCGCCCACGGCATCAAAAAAGTACCGGGCGGTCAGAGCCATGCCGTCAAACAGATTTTTGCCCTTTGTGGCGCCCACGGAAAGCATAAACCCCTGTCTCCAGGGCCGTCCCGGGTCCTCGAGGCCGTATTTGTACTTGCGGGACCACAGGGCCTGGCTCCGGTCAATGACCGCCTTGATGGGGGCGGGAAAGTTGTAGAAATACACGGGCGAGGCCAGTACCACCACATCGGCGCGCCAGAGCAGAAAATACATCCGCCGGGCCATGTCATCGTCGGTAAATATGCAAAAACCTTTTTTTTCGCAGGTTCCGCAGCCGGTGCAAGGCTCAACGTGAAGCCGGCGGGCCTGTATCTTCTCTACTGCCGCACCGCGGCTTTGGCACTGGCCCAGAAACGCATCGAGCAGAAAGTTCGTATTGCCCTTTGCGCGCGGGCTGCCCTGAAGTCCGAGAACGTACATCAATCCTCCTTGTTTTCCGGGGAAATTTTTGAAACCGCCTGCCGGGCCAGTTCCCCGACGGAAACGGTCTGAACGTCCCAGTCGGCAAAAAATTCAATTTCGGCCCGGTCTGCGGTCAACCGGAGCAAATCCGGGAGTTTTCCGGGGTCACCGATACTTCCCAGCGCCCATGCAGCAAGTCCGCGGTGATAGGGATCGGTGGAATCCAGGAAGGCAGAAATATCGGAAGCCGCGTTTTTTACGCGCCCGGGCTCGGATTGGGCCAGGCGGCCCAGGCCCCAGAGCAGGCCGCGTTGGAGGCCGGGATGTTCCAGGTAGTTTTGTTCCGGGTGGATATAGGAGCAGAGGATATTTGCGTATTCCGCGGCCATGGCCGGGCTGGCGGCCATGGTTTCGGCCATGGCTTCGGGCGCCCCCCACCCGATGCCGCCGGACTCGTCATTTAACATCCACATCAGCCGGCGCATGATTACCCGGGCAGATTCCCGGTCGGATTCGGCAAGTGTGGCTACCACCGCCCCGGCAGCGGCAACGCCCCGCCAGCGGATAACCGGGTCTACATCGTAGAAGCGGGAAATCAGGGCATTGATCACCCGGCGCGGCCGATGGGAACATACCTGTGCAATCACCGCCTCCCGGCCGGATCCGCCAAGCACCTGCCTGATGTGCTGCTTGAGGTTTCCGGGTTGGACCAAGGTTAAAACACCAGAATCTGGTAGCCCTGTTCCATAAACCCGCCAAAGGAGGGATGGCCGGACATGTCATCGAGAAGCCGCAATCCCTGCTCTTGGGCGGATTCCGCGGTACCCATGTTCGTGGAGCAGGCCTTGCACACCCCGGCCACCAGTCCCCGGTCCTTGATCTTTCCCCACATTTTCGAAAACGCGGTGCCCTGGTTTGCCAGGCCGGGCAAAAGCTTGGTGGCCTCGCCCTCCATGACCAGCTTGACATCGCAGCCGCGCTCGCTCATGTCCAGTACATTAAGCAGGACATGCGTAAAACACATGGGCTCGTCGTTGAATGCAAACAGTGCCACCTTTTTCATGATCCGTCTCCTAGGTTGTCATAACATTTCCACGAAATGCAGTCCGCCGGGCAGTGCTTGATGGCCTCGTGCACGCATTCGGCCGGATATTGCATAAGCGGCAACACCTGCACATATCCTGCATCGGCAAGCAAAAACACTTCCGGGCACACCTCCTGGCAGACCCCGCACTTGATGCAGTCGCTGAGCTCGACTTCAGGCTGCCGCATGCACGATCATCCGTTTACGGCCGCACCGATTTTGCGGCCGAAATCCACGCACCGGGCCGCGGCCTCGGCTCCGGGCACGTACTGGATCCGCAGGCCCGGATCAATGATCTCCGCGCCCATGGCCTCGAGTTCGCCGCGGATGATCTTAACCGCCTCCCCGCTCCAGCCGTAGGAGCCAAAGGCCGTGCCCATCCGGTTTTTCGGGCGAAGACCCTTTACGTAGGTCAACACGTCGGCCACTGTCGGGAAAATCGTGTTGTTGATGGTGGGCGATCCGAACACCATGGCCCGGGCATCGAGCAGTTCGGTCATGATATCGCTTCTATGGGAACTGCGGATATGCATCGGCCGGACCGCAACGCCGGCCTCGGCAATGCCGTCGGAGATGGCCTCGGCCATTTTGCGTGTGCTGTCCCACATGGTGTCATAGACCACCACAGCCTTGTTTAAGGGAACCTGCTTGCTCCAGGTCACGTAGGCGTTGATGATCTTTGCCGGATCGTGGCGCCAGATAATGCCGTGATCCGGGCAGATCATCCTGATATCCAGCCCCATCTCTGTGATCTGCTCGGCCAGCTTTAAGATCCTGGGGGCATAGAGCAACAGGATGTTGGCAAAGTACTTCTTGGCATGGGGCATGATGGCCGGCCCGATGATATCGTCAAACATTTCATAACCGGCGTAATGCTGACCGAAAGCATCGCTGGAAAACAGGATGCCTTCTGTTTTTTCAAAGGTGAACATGCTGTCGGGCCAATGCAGCATGCGGGTTTCCAGAAATACCAGTTGCCGGCTGCCGATGGAAAGCGCCTCGCCGTTTTCCACCTGGCGGTAGTTCAGTTTCTGCTCAAAGTGTTGGGAAAGATTCTTGTAGCCCATCTTGGAGCACAAAACCGGCTTGTCCTCGCCGATATAATGCATCACCCGCGGCAGGGCCCCGGAATGATCCATCTCTGTATGGTTGCTGATGACGAAATCGATCTTTTTCGGATCCACCACCTCGGCGATTTTGGCCAGCATCTGATCGGCAAAGTCCTTTTTGACCGCATCGATTAACACGATATTTTCATCCACGACCAGGTAAGCATTGTAACTGGTTCCCTGATCCGTGGAATAACCGTGAAAATCCCGGATGTTCCAGTCCTGCACGCCGACGTTGTAAACGCCCTTTGCAATCTCGACCGGTTTCATCTTCCTGTACCTTTTTTATACCTGTAATTTCCGATTTCAGATCAACTACAAATCAAACTGTAATTCCAAAATCCGGGTGTTGAAATCCAATTTATTTTGATCCTTTCGTCATTCGAACATTCGAATTTGTTTCGGGTTTCGGATTTCGGATTTTGGTTTCGTGCTTCGGATTTGGGTTGACAAAAAAACCGGCTCCGGCGCGGGCCCCAAAAAACCCGACACACCTGAAACCGGTTTTCTCCGGATTTATGTCTGTTTTTCAAAGTCCGATTTGGGGGCGCCGCAAACCGGGCACTCCCAGTCATCGGGCAGATTGTCAAAACTCGTTCCCGGCTCGATCCCGTTGTCCGGATCGCCTGCTTCAGGGTCATACACGTAACCGCATATGGTGCATACATATTTGTCCATAACCGTCTCCTCCTTCTGTACTAATGAATTCCACATTGGCTGTTTTTTCAAACAGCGACCTTTTGCAGAAATGAGTTTTGCCCGCCTATCTTTGATGACATGTGCCGCACTTTGTCGGACCGGCGGATTTTCCGGCCGAACTGCGCGCCAGATGACACTTGATGCATTGATCGTTCATGACCTTCTGCTTTTTCAGGGCCCCGGCTTCCTGCTGCGCCCGGATGGCGCCGGATTCTTGGGGAAACAACTCATGGCAGGAACTGCACTCGTTTACGTTTTCCTGGTGCAGGCGATGCGGAAAAGGCACATCTCCAAGGGTGCCGCCTTCGAGCTGCATGTTTTCCGCCCCAGTGTCCGAAGCATTTTCCGCCGAATTCGCGGCGCCGGTCCCGCAAATCAACAACACCGCTGCCAGTGAAAAAAACAGGATAATAATACCGCAGACTTTGTTTTTTCCTCGCATAGAAAATTTTCTTTCATGCCGCCAGCTTGGCGGCGATCTGACGGCCGTAGTCCTGGGCCATCTTGATGCCGCCGCCCAGGCTGCTGTTTTTGAGCATCAGCGGATTGTCGGCCATGTCCATGCCGAATATGTTTTTCATGGTCTCAAATATCCGCTCCGCGGCTTCCCCGCTCCAACCGAAAGAACCAAAAGCACCGCCGGCACGATCTTTGAGCCCGGCTTTTTCAGCCAGAAACAAAAAGGTCTTCATCGCTTGGAGCATGTCTCCATGATAAGTAGGAGAGCCGAACACGAATGCATCATATCCGGACAGATCTTTTTCCGAGGCGATGTTTTTCACATCGACCACGTCCACCGCAATACCGGAAAAACGCATTCCTTCGGCAACCAGCTCGCCGATCTGTTGTGTTTCCCCGGTTCGCGTGGCATATGCAACAAGTGCTTTTGCCATGTTTTCATACGCTCCTATTTTTTGGATCCGATCCGATCATCGCGGCCCGTGTCCTCGCAGTCCGGGGTATAACAGGTGTTGTCCACGAACTCGCATTTTTCCTTGCAGGACGGGCACTGATTCGGCGGCGCATCTGCATCAAACGTATATCCGCAGTTGCTGCATTTCCAACTGGCCATGATTTTCACCTCCTTTGGCATCCCGAAATCCGGTTTTTCGGAAAATGCTTATGATTTCAACTTTTTCAATTCCCCGCCCAGCAGGCGCACATGCCCCATCTCCTCCTTGATGATCTTGTCAATCCGGTTTCTCCCGTATTTTTCCGGGACCAGTTCCTTCATGCCCAGATAAAGGACAATTGAGTCTTTTTCCGCCTGAATCGCGGTTTTAAGAATATTTTTCATGGAAGACGTATCCATGGGCTGATCAAAAAACACCCGGATATCCGCCAGCGCCTTGAGATAATTTTCCGCATCGCCTTCCGGGTCAAATACGGTGTCTGTCTTTTCCTTTCCCTTGAGATCTGCGCGCATCTGCTCAAAGAGCTTTTTATGATCCTTTTCCATATCCGCCAGGCCCAGCAGCATGTCCTTTTGCGAGGCATCGGATACGTCTTCTGCGGCCTTGCGGTAAAATTGTTCACCATTGATCTCAATGTCTTCTGCCAGTGCAAAAACGTCATCCGCGCTGAAATCGAATGCAGCCATCATTTCCTCCTCATCTTAATGTGAATCATCTGCAGATTTAAAAATAATCCCTTAGTGAATTTTCGCCAACCCGCTCGCCCGCAAACCTGCCGGAGTTTTGCGCATGCCCGGCGAATCGTCCCTTACGGCCAGTCCTTTTTTTCAATATGGGAGGTCTTTTCGGCCTCGGCCACCTTTTTGATCTTATAGCCGGCATCCCGGATAATGCCGTATAGCACCCCGCAGCCCACGTCCTCCCTGTGGGCATCACCGGCATCTGCCAGCTCTAGCATGGTTTTGACAAGCTTCAGTGTTCTTTTAATATTTTCGTTTGCCGGTTTCAATACCTGAAGTCCATAATTTGTACGCAAGCAAGGACAACCTTCCCATTGGCGCATGCATTTCGATTTTTCAGCGGTTGCCAGATATTAATCAAATATCATGCCAAAGCCGATTTCCGCCGCCTGCGTACGGAACCTGGTCCCGATCTCTGCGGCAGCAGCAGAAAAACAAGCTTTTTTTGCACCCGGTTTTCATGTATCAACATGTGCCATGGAACAGTTCTGTTTCATAAAATGGCCCGAATTGACACAGGTAAAACCGGGGCACAGATGCATCATGTTTTACCTGATACAGCGCATGGATGCACAAAGCTTCATGCCGGCACACGGCATAGATCCGGCATACGGGGCCGAACTGCGCAGGGCGGTGGATAACGGGGTGGAAATCATGGTTTATGACGTGGATATTGACCTTGCGCGCATCCGGCTCGGCCGCGCCCTGCCCTGGCGCTTATAGCACAGCACCCGAAAATTAATCGATTTCAGGCACAGCCTCCGGGTAATCCCTGATAAACCGGTACAGGGTGGCGCGCCCGACTTCCAGAAGCTTGGCAGCCTTGACCTTGTTGCCGCCGGTTTTTTCCAATGCGGCATGCACGGTCTGAACATCCAGCTTCTTTTCCGGTCCGCGGCGGCCGGCGGAAGGCTTCCGGGTGCGCAGCTCCATGGGCAGATCCGAGGGGCGGATGGCCCGGCTGCCGCACCGGACCATGGCGAATTGAAGCACATTCTGGAGCTGCCGGACGTTGCCGGGCCATTGATAATCCATCATTAGGGCCAGGGCCTCCCTGGACGGGCCTGCCGGCTGTTCCCCACCGTGTATCTCGGCTGATTGCCTCTGGAAATGCTCGATCAAAAGCGGAATATCATTGCGGCGCTCCCGCAGCGGCGGCAGGTGAATCGGGATGACGTTTAACCGATAATACAGGTCTTCGCGGAAAGTCCCGTTTTTGATTTCCCTTTTCAGGTCCTTGTTGGTGGCACTGATGATCCGGGCATCCACGGATACGGTTTTTTCGCCGCCCACCTTTTCAAACTTGCCGGTCTGGAGAAAACGCAGCAGCTTGACCTGCATCTGGTTGGAAAGCTCGGCCACCTCGTCGAGAAACACGGTGCCGGAGTGGGCAAGTTCGAACCGGCCTTTCTTGTCCCGGATGGCCCCGGAAAAGGCCCCCCTGACATGGCCGAAAAGTTCGCTTTCAATCAGCCCCTCGGGCAGGGCACCGCAGTTGATGGGCACAAACGGGGCGCCCGCCCTTCGGCTTTCGTTATGAACGGCCTCTGCCACCAGTTCCTTGCCCGTACCGGTTTCCCCGGAGATATGGACCGGGTAATCGTAGCCGGAAAGATCGCGGATCTGCTGAAAGATCTGGAGAATTTTGTGATCCCGGCCGACAATATTGTCAAAACCGGAAAGCTCGCCGCTTTTAAACCGGAGATTGAGCATCTCCGTCAAATCCCGAACCGATGCCAGCACGCCCATGGCCTGTCCGGCATCGTTGCGAATCTGTGAAACAGACATTTCCGCCTTGCGGGCTTGTCCGTCTTTAGTGAGAATATTGATCGGATATTCGATATATTCAGGCAGATCGCCGGGGGACTGTTGCTGTTTGTCGTCAAAAAGGCACTGCTGGCCGCAGAAGGGTTCGCCAAAGGCTTCATGGCAATCCTTGCCAAGGACTTCCTCCCGGCTGTAGCCGGTCAGACGCTCTGCCTCGCAGTTGAAGAAAAAAATCCGCCGCTCCATGTCATGGGCGATAATGCCCTCCTTGAGGTGGTCCAGGATGCGGATCAGGTTTTGTTTTTCGGCCATGAGCCGGGCAAATTTTTCCTCGGACATAATCTTTACCGCAAAACGGTTTTAAACGCGGCAAAAAACGGCCGCCGGATGCAGATATGAAAAAGAGATCATACCACCTGTCCAGCAGGCGTCAAGAAAATGCATCATTTTTTATTGATACACCCGTTTCTTCACGGATAGCAGGGCAGTTGCATATTCGAAAATGATTTTTTTGGCACGGGGATTCGTTGTCGCTGCTGTGATCGAAATCGGTATTTTTTCAGATCACGATTCCGCCAGCAAAGGTGCTTCGCTTGTAAGGGAAAGATTTGTAGTTTGTACCGGGCTGTGCGGGAAGCATTCCGGGGGGTTGGGCCAGGGCGGGACGGCGGGGTGGTTTGCGCAGATGCATCGGGCGCG
>JBKHJS010000241.1:0-2862 GCA_046537995.1 Desulfobacterales bacterium | reverse complement strand
CGAGTCTGCATCTTCCTTGTATCTGCGGCAAACTTAAAAATCGCTCAATTTAGGTCCAATTAAATTCGCTATCCATGATTTTTTGCCGGATACGGGATTATGGTAATATTTGAATATGATGAAACGGGTTTGCCAAACATGTGCGCTGCAAACCCGGTAAACCCCGATCCGAAAGGAAACAAGCCGATGTCAAGCCGGGATTCTTTCAAGACCGCCGCGGAGTTTGCGTATCACAATGAAACGTACCAGTACTACAGCCTGCCGGCCTTAGCCGAGCGGCTGGAAATCGATCTGGCGGAGCTGCCCTTTTCCATCCGGATTCTGCTGGAAAACCTGCTGCGCCATGAAGACGGCACTCAGGTGACAGAAGCCCATATCCGGGATCTTGCAAACTGGTCCGACCCGGCAGACGCGGCAAAGGATGTGCCTTATATGCCGGCCCGGGTGCTTATGCAGGATTTTACGGGCGTGCCTTCCCTGGTGGACCTGGCTGCCATGCGCGACGCGTTTGCGCGCATGGGCGGCCGGCCCGGGCGGATCAACCCGCAGATCCCGGCCGAACTCGTGATTGATCATTCGGTTCAGCTTGACAGTTTCGGCACGGCTGCAGCGCCGGCGGCAAACGTGGCAAAGGAATTCGAGCGCAACCGCGAACGGTACCGGTTTTTAAAGTGGGGGCAGGGCAGCCTGGATCACTTCAGCGTGGTGCCGCCGGCAACGGGCATCTGCCACCAGGTCAATCTCGAGTACCTGGCCCGGGTGGTTATGACCGATACGGCCGGCAACCGGCCCCGGATATACCCGGACACGCTTGTGGGCCTGGATTCGCATACCACCATGATCAACGGCATCGGGGTGCTCGGATGGGGCGTGGGCGGCATCGAGGCCGAGGCGGTTATGCTCGGCCAGCCGTATTACATGCTCTGCCCGGAGGTGGTGGGTTTTGAGCTCACCGGCAGCCTGCGCCCCGGCGTGACCGCAACCGACCTGGTGCTGACCATCACGCAGATGCTCCGGCAAAAGGGGGTGGTGGGCCGGTTTATCGAGTTTTTCGGCGAAGGCCTCCAGCAGCTCTCGCTTCCGGACCGGGCCACCATCGCCAACATGACCCCGGAATTCGGGGCCACGACCACGTATTTTCCCGTGGATGAGCAGACCCTGCAATACCTGGCCGACACCGGCCGGAGCAATGAAACAACCGGGCGGATCCGGGCATATCTGGAGACCCAGAACCTGTTTTTAACCAAAGATACGCCGCAGCCCGCGTTTTCCGAAACCCTGCAGCTGTCGCTTGACACGGTGGAACCCAGCCTTGCCGGCCCCAGGCGGCCCCAGGACCGCATCACCCTGTCTGATATGAAGGCGCAGTTTGAAAAAGATTTTCCGGAAGCCGCCGGTGGTGCAGATCCGGCGGAAAGCGGGGCGGCGGTGCACCGGGATTCAGGGGAATTTTTTCTGGATCACGGATCGGTCGTGATTGCGGCCATTACAAGCTGCACCAATACATCCAACCCGGCCGTGCTTCTTGGCGCGGGCCTGATGGCCAAAAAGGCAGTGGAGCAGGGGCTCCAGGTGCGTCCCTGGGTCAAGACGAGCCTGGCACCGGGTTCCCGGGTGGTCACCGATTACCTGGAGGCATCCGGCCTGATGCCGTATCTCGAGGCCCTGCGTTTTCACGTGGCAGCCTACGGCTGTACCACGTGCATTGGAAACAGCGGCCCATTGCAGGCAGACATCGCTGCTGCCATCGAGCAGCACGGGTTGGCCGCCGCATCCGTGCTAAGCGGCAACCGCAACTACGAGGGACGGATTCATCCGCTGACCCGGGCCAACTACCTGGCCTCCCCGATGCTGGTGGTGGCATACGCGCTTGCCGGCACGGTGCACATCGATTTTGCTGCCGATCCCATCGGCCATAACGGCAACAACGAGCCGGTGTTTTTAAAAGACATCTGGCCGGATGAAACCGAAATATCGGATATGATGCGATACCCGGTCCCGGAGATGTTTTCCGCCCGGTATGCCAACGTGTATGAAGGCGATGAGAACTGGCAGAACCTGCAGGTGGACAAAAGCCAGCGCTATGCCTGGGAGGCGGATTCCACCTACATACAGGAGCCGCCGTTTTTTCTTGATATGTCCCCCGAAATCCCGGAATTAGCCGATATTGAATCCGCCCGGGTCCTGGCGCTGCTGGGAGATACCATCACCACGGACCATATCTCCCCGGCCGGCGCGATTGCCGAGGACAGCCCGGCAGGCCGGTATTTGAAAGGCCGGGGGGTGGAAAGGGCGGATTTCAATTCCTTCGGATCCCGCCGCGGAAATCACGAGGTCATGATGCGGGGCACCTTTGCCAACGTGCGGCTGGACAACCGCCTGGTGCCGGAGGTGGAAGGCGGATGGACCCGGCATTTGCCCTCGGGTGAAACCCTGTCCATCTATGATGCGGCCATGCGGTATCAGCAGGAAAATATCCCGTTGATCGTGCTGGCCGGAAAGGAATACGGCTCGGGCAGTTCCCGGGACTGGGCGGCCAAGGGGACCCTGCTGCTCGGTGTGCGCGCGGTGATCGCGAAAAGCTTTGAGCGGATTCACAGAAGCAACCTGGTGGCCATGGGGGTTTTGCCCCTGCAGTTCCGGGAAGGCGAAAACGCCCGGTCTCTTGGGCTTTCCGGCGACGAAGTCTTTCATATACGCGGAATCTCCGATGGCCTTGCCCCCGGTCAGGTACTGACGGTGGAAGCCGGGACCGGCACGGGCGGAGCCAAATCATTCGAGGTCCGGGTGCGGCTGGATTCCCGGGTGGAAGTCGACTACTACCGCCACGGCGGCATCCTGCCCTACGTGCTGCGCCGGATG
>JBKHJS010000054.1:0-12484 GCA_046537995.1 Desulfobacterales bacterium | reverse complement strand
GGCGAATCAGGTCGTCCTTATCGCTTTCAGCCATTATTGCTCCTGAGTTTCCTGGGATATTTGTTTTTTGACACTGGTACCTAAAATGAGCGTTTCAGATTTTTAAAAGCAATTTATTTTATAAGGATAACACCCATTTCTATTTTAAAAATCTAAAACCCTCCGGGATTTCCAATTCTGCCGCATCTACTGCGTCAGATGCAGCCTCGCATAGCTCACTATAGCGAGTCTGCATCTTCCTTGTATCTGCGGCAAACTTGAAAATCGCTCAATTTAGGTTGTAAAAATTGATTTCCGCCACGAATAAATCAATCCGGGCAAGCGAGTCAATAGTCTTGTGTCGGTAAAAATCAATTTGGTCTCAATACCGAATATGCTAAAAGGGATCTTGTCTATTAACCGTATTATTAAGCAAGGTGCCGGCCATGTCAAACCTGATTATCGGTGTATTTTTCTTTTGCATCGGTCTTTGTATCGGCAGTTTCTTAAATGTCTGCATCAGCCGGCTGCCCCGGGGCCTGTCAATCGTAAACCCGGGGTCCCGGTGCCCGCAGTGCGGCACGTCGATCCGGTTTTACGACAATATACCGGTACTCAGCTTCCTTTTGCTGGGGGCGAAATGCCGCGGCTGCGGTGAGTCCATTTCAGTGCGCTACCCCGCAGTCGAGCTGCTCACCGGCATTATGGCATGCGGCATTGTGCTAAAATACGGGCCCACGATTCCGGCGCTAATTTATTTTCTTTTTATTGCCGCACTCATCGTGGTGGCCTTTATTGACCTGGGCCACCGCATTATCCCCGATCGCATCAGCCTGACCGGCGTTGTGGCCGGACTGGCCGCCTCTTTTGTATTGCCGGAAATCACCTGGACCGATTCCCTGATCGGCATTCTCGCCGGCGGCGGCAGCCTGTTTGCAGTGGCAATGGGATATTACCTGCTCACCGGCAAGGAAGGCATGGGCGGCGGAGATATCAAGCTGCTGGCCATGATCGGGGCTTTTACCGGATGGCAGGGCGTCGTCTTTACGATCTTTGCCGCCTCTGCTGCCGGAACGGCAGTGGGTCTTGTCCTCATGGCCTTGGCAGGCAAGAACCTCAAGTTTGCCGTGCCATTCGGCCCGTTTTTATCTCTGGGCGCCGTTGTCTATTTATTCTTTGGACAAGCGATAATTCACTGGTATTTAATGGGTTTCCGCCCGTACTAAATTGTCCGACAGGGACCAAAACGGCATTGAAGCATCAAATCATGCTTGACACACCGATTTTGCATGCGTATGTATAATAGAAAAGTCGGTTCGATTTTAAAGTAATCCTTTACCAGACGAGACAAAACTTCTTGCCCAATGCGCGGTTTTCACACACTTCAATTAACTTTGCCCGTTTCGGGCATTGCCACGTTCATCAAGGCAGACCAACACCTTATTATTAACCCTCACAAATGAAAGGAGTCGTGCAGTGAACAAGGCAGATTTAGTAAATGAAGTCGCAAAAGTCGTAAGCACCAAAAAAGAGGCCCAGGCAGCGGTGGATTGCGTAATCCAGACCATTACGAAAGCCATGTCCAAGGGCGACAGCGTTACCCTGGTGGGATTCGGCACTTTCAAGCCGGTAAAGCGGGAAGCCAGAACCGGGCGCAATCCGCAAACCGGTGCCCCCATTCGCATCAGCGCGCGCAAGGTGCCGAAATTCACACCGGGTAAAGGCTTAAAAGACGCGCTGAGCTGATTGCCATCTATTCCGCATTTTCCGCGAACAGGTTTGACCGTCTTGTAAGAAGCCGGACCATCAAGTTTTTTCAAAAATAAAAATGTGCCGGGGGGCTGCGAATTTTCCAGCCTCCCCAGGGCACATTTTTATTTTTGCGTTTGCACCTCTTGCTGCAAGACACAAAAAAGGCAACACCAGCGAAACCGGGTGTTGCCTTCAAACTTACCGGCCGGCGGCTGCGGCAACTAACAGGTTCCCGTTCCGCAGCTCGAGCATCCCTGCCCCATCTGCATATTCGAACTTATTGAAAAGCCAAACCCTGTAAAATCGATTTTAATCGGCTGGGCCTCGGCCAGAAAGTCCTTGTTTGCGATAAATTGAAAACCATTGATGTCAAAGACCTCGTCGGATTCGTTTGGTTCATCCAGAACCATTGCCAATGACGGCCCGCCTCACCCGCTTGGGTTTAAAAGCACCCGGATGGGCCGGACGCTTTTGTCCTTGAAGAATTCCGTAATCTTGTTATATGCACCATCTGTTACTTCCAGCATGTAAAACCTCCATGGTCAAAAATTAAATGTGACGGCTTTTTGCAAGCGCATGCAAACTTATCCCCCTTGCAGAAGAAGGGTTATTGAAACTAGTCACAAATTGGGCTGTTGTCAATAAAAATCCGTTTCTTTTTGACGGATTTCGGGTTCAATCTGCGGATTCCTGCAAGGATTCAATGGTTTTCCTGTAAACCGCAGCGTCCTGCTCGGAAAAAAGCAGGAAGATGACCTTTTCAATGGAGGAATTGTTTTTCAAAAATTCGATAGTGGTCTCCACTGCGACCTTTGCCGCCTCGTTGACGGGGTATCCGTACACGCCGCAACTAATTGCCGGAAAAGCAATGGTTCGCACGCCGTTTTCCGCGGCCAGCCTCAGGCTGTTCTTGTAACAGGCGGCCAGCAGTTCTGCGTCCTGAGGCTTTCCGCTGTATACCGGCCCCACGGTGTGGATCACGTATTTGGCGTCCAGGTTGTAGCCCCGGGTAATTCGGGCTTCACCGGTGGGGCATTCGCCGAGTTTCCGGCATTCATCGAGCAGTTGCGGGCCTGCGGCCCGGTGTATGGCGCCGTCCACCCCGCCGCCGCCCTTCAGGCTTTGATTTGCCGCATTGACAATGGCATCCACAACCAGTTTTGTAATATCCCCGATTTGTACTTCCATGCGGTCAAAAACGTTGTTGCGCATAAGGTCCTCCCCTTGAAAAAGTGTTCCCCACTGCAAATCGTTTCCAGTGTGCCCCTTTTTCCCGTGAATGTCAAACCGGTCTGTTTTTAAAATGCCGGCAATTCTTGACGCAAACAGAGTGATCTGTTATTTGACCCGAAATCCTTTTCAAAAACCGCATTTGCCCATTTATATCTTTAAAAAGAGAAAGGAACAGGCCATGGAACAAACCTTATCCATCATCAAGCCCGATGGCGTCAGCCGGGGCCTTATCGGCGAGGTCATAAAGCGTTTTGAGCACGAAGGCATTTGGATTGCCGCCATGAAAATGCTGAAAATGAACAAGGCCCAGGCGCAGGGATTTTACGCAGTGCACCGGGACAAGCCTTTTTTTGACAGCCTCACAGACTTCATGTCTTCCGGGCCGATCGTGGTCATGGTACTGGAGGGCGACAATGTCATCGAAAAAAACCGCACCCTGATGGGCGCCACCAATTACGAGCAAGCCGCAGAGGGCACCATCCGGCGGGACTTTGCAACAGACATTGAAAAAAATATCGTACACGGTTCGGATTCCCGCCAGACCGCGGAATTTGAGATCGGGTACTTTTTCAACCGCTTTGAATTTGCTGTCTGAAAAAGATACACCCCGAAGCACCCGGAGCAATGGTTTCTCCTCTTGATTTCCGGGTGCTCCGGGCTTATGCCCTACTCCTTGCCTTTTAAAACCGACATAAAGGCGCTCTGGGGAATCATCACCTCGCCTGCCATCTTCATCCGCTTTTTGCCTTTTTTCTGTTTTTCCAGCAACTTTCGTTTCCGTGTCACATCGCCGCCGTAACACTTGGCAGTAACGTCCTTTCGGTAGGCATTGATGGTTTCCCGGGCGATCACCTTGGCGCCGATGGCGCCCTGGATGGCGATTTTAAACATGTGCCGCGGGATTTCCTCCTTGAGCCGCTCGCAGGTCTGGCGCGCGCGGGTCACCGCCTTGTCCCGGTGCACGAGCTGGGAAAGCGCATCCACCCGTTCACCGTTGATCAGGATGTCAACGCGCACGATGTCGGATTCCCGGTAATCGAGCATATCATAGTCAAACGAGCCGTATCCCTGGGTCACGGTCTTTAAGCGGTCGTAGAAATCATACACCACTTCGGCAAGCGGCATCTCGAAGACCATCTCCATGCGCCCGCTGCCAAAATGCTGGTAATCCCGATTAATTCCCCGGCGTTCCATGCACAGCTGCATGACCTGCCCCATGTGCGTGTTGGGCGTGATAATTGCAGCCCGGATGTAGGGTTCCCGGATATAGGCGATATCCGTCGGATCCGGGTAGTGTGCCGGGTTTTCGATGATCATGGATGTGCCGTCGTGCAGCCCGATTTCATACTGGACCGACGGGGCGGTAACAATTAAGGAGAGACTGTATTCCCGCTCCAGTCGCGCCTGGACAATTTCCAGGTGAAGCAGGCCGAGAAAGCCGCACCTGAATCCGAAACCCAGCGCAGCAGAGGAATCCTTTTCATAGACCAGGGAGGCGTCATTTAGCTTGAGCTTGTCCATGGCCGCGGCCAGGTCCGGGTACTCGTCTGTGTCCACGGGATAGATCGAGGAGAAAACCACGGGCTTGGGTTCCTTGAACCCCGGCGTGGGCGCATCACAGGGCCGGTTCTTGATGGTAATGGTATCTCCGGACTTGGTGTCGCTGACGGTTTTGATCCCTGCGACCATGTATCCGACCCGGCCGGCGGTAATTTTGTCCTGGGGCACGCGATTGATCTGGAAAATGCCGACTTCCTCGACCGTGTATTCGGCCTTGTTGGACCAGAACATGATTTTGTCGCCGGGCCGGATGGTGCCGTCAAGCATCCTGAAATGGACGATCGTGCCGCGGAACGCATCATAGTGCGAATCAAAGATCAGGGCCCTGGCCGGTTTGTCGGGATCTCCCTTGGGAGGTGGCAGCCGGTTGACAATGGCCTCCAGGATTTCTTCAATGCCGAGCCACTGCTTGGCTGAAACCAGAATGGCACTGTCGGGATCCAGGCCGAGTTCGTCGTCGATCTGGGTTTTCACCTTGTCGATATCCGCAGACGGCAGGTCGATTTTGTTGATCACCGGGATGATTTCCAGTTCGTTTTCCAGTGCCAGGTACAGGTTGGCAATGGTCTGTGCCTCCACGCCCTGGCTTGCATCAACAAGCAGCAATGCGCCTTCGCACGAGGCAAGCGCCCGGGATACCTCGTAGGAGAAATCCACGTGGCCGGGGGTGTCAATGAGGTTCAGGTAATACAGATTTCCGTCCTCGGCAGTATACGGCAGGCAGATGGTCTGGCTTTTGATGGTGATGCCCCGCTCGCGCTCAAGATCCATGGTATCGAGCATCTGGTCCTTGAAATCCCTTTCGGACACGATGTCCGTGGTCTGGATCAGGCGGTCGGAAAGCGTGGATTTACCGTGATCAATATGTGCAATGATGCTGAAATTGCGAATGTGTTCCATAAAAAAGATCTTATCTCAAAAGTTTGTTGTATAAAGGAAAATGACGCTACCGGGCATGCGGAGTAAAAGAAAATCCATAATAGCTAACAATTCGCGGGCTCCCTGTCAAGCAGACAAGAGGGACAACATGGATCGCACCGATAAGAAACGGGCTCCCGGATAAAATCCCTTACCAGGGTTGTTCAATGCGCACTTTTAAATACAGGTCGCCCCGGTTTCCTTTTCCGTCATCCCTGCCCTGCCCCTTGAGCCGCAGCACGCCGCCGTCGCGGATGCCTGCGGGAATCCGGAGTCGATACATTCGCTTCTGGAGCCCGCGGGAGATGTTGACAAGCTTTACTGCACCGGCGGCCGCTTCATAAGGCGTTACCCGGACGGTTTCGTAGAGGTCGGGCGAATCCCCAAAAGGAGATGGCCTGATGACCTGCAGCCGGTCGCTTTTTTTGCGCCGGATGGCCCCGCGGTGGTAGCCGTCCCGGGTTTGTGCGCCAGGCAGCAGGGGTAATAATTTCAAGGCGGCCACGCCGAATGCAAAACCGCCGATATGCGCCCACCAGGCAATGCCGGCCTGCTGGGCCTGCGGCCCGGCCGCATTTAAAAGCTGCATGAAAAACCAGAGCCCCAGGAAGAAAAACGCCGGAATTTCCACAAACAGCGGGATAAACAGAATTGGGATCAGGGTCAGGATCCGTGACTGCGGGTAGAGAATAAAATAGGCGCCCATAACCGCAGCAATGGCCCCGCTTGCCCCGATCACCGGCGTGGTGGAGGCCATGTTTAAAAAAAAGTGGGCCAAACCCGAAGTCAGCCCGCCGGCGATATAGAAGAGCAGAAAATAAAACGGCCCCAGGTGGTCCTCCACGTTGTCGCCAAAGATATAGAGCATCCACATGTTAAACAGCAGGTGGAAAAACCCGCCGTGAACAAACATGAAGGAAAACAGGGAAAACACCTGCTGGGGCAGCGAAAAATAAACCGCCACATCCCCGACCGTATACCGGGCGGGCACAAGACCGTAGGTGAATATGAACCGCTGGAGTTCCTGGGGGGCGTAAGAAATCTGCGCCAGGAAAACAAGGACGTTCACGGCAATCAGGGCGTGGGTGACAAGGGGATAGTGTTTTGCCGGAACCGTGTCTCGGATCGGGATCATGACCGTGGCCTACAGCAATGTTTAGGGGCCCGTGACAGAGCCTTTATTTCAAAGGCGCCATGTGCATGCTCAAATCAACAAACCGCGCCGCGTGCGTCAGGGCGCCCGATGAGATGACATCCACGCCCAGGCTGCTCAATTGCTCGAGCTGCTGCCGGTCCACCCGGCCGGAAACCTCGACCGCGGCCCTGCCGCCGATGATTTCAACGGCCTGGGCAATCATCTCGGACGACATGTTATCAAGCATAATCACATCGGCGCCTTCTGCCAGGGCGGCCTCGACCTGCCGGAGGTTTTCGGTTTCCACTTCAATGCGGATCAGGTGAGAGACCCGGCTGCGCACGCGCTGCACGGCCAAAGCGATCCCGCCGCAGGCGGCAATATGGTTGTCCTTTATCAGTACGCCGTCATACAGGCCCATCCGGTGGTTGTATGCACCACCCACCCGAACGGCGTATTTTTCCAGCATCCGCCATCCCGGAACCGTCTTCCGGGTATCTGTCAACCGGATGGCGGATTTGGGCAGTGTGTCCACATAGGTCCGTACGTGGGTGGCAATGCCGGAGATGCGCTGGAGAAAATTCAGAGCAATGCGTTCGCCAAGCAGCAGGCTCTGCATATCGCTTTTCAACTCGGCAACCACGTCTTGCGGGGCCACCCACCCGCCCTCCTCGACCCGGGCTTGAAAGGATATGTTGCAGCCGAACTTTTCATATACCCGGCGGACCGCATCAAGCCCGGCGATCACCAGCGGCTCGTTGGCCACGATCCGGGCCTGACCGGCAGCATGGCCAAGGCCGAGCGGTTCGGTGGTAATGTCGCCGTGGCCGATGTCTTCTGCAATGGCCAGTTCGATCAACTGGTCCACAGCCCGGGAAACCGGAATTTCAAAAGGATGCGTCATGACTGGTGCGATTCGATAGCTTTGATTTTTTCTCTATTGCTCCGAAGCTTTTCAAGCTTTTCCGCCTCTTCTTCGTACTGACGCCGTACCTGCTCGACCACCGAAGCCGGGGCCTTGGACAAAAATCCCGGGTTCTCCAGTTTTTTGCCCAGCCCGTCCATATCCTTGTCCAGTTTTGCGATTTCCTTGTCCAGACGCTCAATTTCCTTTGAAAAATCGATTACGCCTTCGAGGTAGACGGATACCGCGGCATCGGCGACAATTGCGGTGGCAGAACCGCCGGGCTTTTCCCCGGATGTCTCAACTGCCAGGTCCTGCAGTCGGGCCAGCGTGGAGATCATGTTTCGGTGCTCTTCCACGGTTTTACGGGTTTTGGGTTCTTCGGCCTGCACCAGCACCGGGAGTGCCGTCGAAGGGGCGATATTCATCTCCCCGCGGATGTTGCGCACGGAAGTGACAATGCCCATGATCAACTCCATGTCCGCTTCTGCTGCCGGGTCCACGGAAACCTCCGGGTATTGCGGATCTTCTCCGGCAAAGCATGCTGTCATGATCGAATCCCGGGTACCGGGCAGTTTATGCCAGATCTCCTCTGTGACAAACGGGATAAACGGATGCAGCAGGATCAGGGTATCATGGAGCACCCGCCAGAGTGCGGCCCTGGAGGACTGCTGCGCATTGTCATCAAGATTGCCGTAAAGTGCCGGTTTGACCGCCTCCAGGTACCAGTCGCAGAATTCGTGCCATACAAACCGGTACAGGGTATTGGCCCCGTCATTGAAATGGTAGCCGTCCAGGGCCTGCCTGACCCCGTCAATGGTTCGCTTCAGCCGGGATAAAATCCACCGGTCCGGCAAAGAAAGTTTTTCCGGGTCAAATTCGGGATGGGCCGCTGTGATGTGCATAAAGGAAAAGCGCGCGGCATTCCACAGCTTGTTGATAAAATGCCGGTAGCCCTCGATCCGCTTTTCCGAGAGCTTGATGTCCCTGCCCTGGGCGGCAAACGCGGCCAAAGTGAAACGCAGGGAATCGGTGCCGTAATTTTCTATCACGTCCATGGGGTCGATCACGTTGCCATAGGACTTGCTCATCTTCTTGCCGTCTTCGTCCCTGACCAGGGCATGCACGTACACGTCGTAAAACGGTACCGCTTCCATGAAGTGAATGCCCATCATCATCATCCGGGCCACCCAGAAAAACAGGATGTCAAACCCGGTCACCAGCACGGAGGTGGGATAGAATATATCCAGCAGATCGGTTTTCTCCGGCCAGCCCATTGTGGAAAACGGCCAGAGCGCCGAGCTGAACCAGGTATCCAGCACGTCGGGATCCCGCACCAATGCGCTGCTGCCGCAGTCCGGGCATTCGACCGGATCTTCCATGGAAACGATGAGTTTTCCGCAGCCTTCACAAGTCCAGGCCGGAATCTGGTGGCCCCACCAGATCTGCCTGGAAATACACCAGTCCCGGATATTTTCCATCCAGTTGTAATAATCGTTGGCCCATTTTTCCGGTATGATCCGCGTGCGGGACTGCCGCACCGCCGCAACGGCCTTTCTGGCCAGCGGGCCGGTTTTTACAAACCACTGCCGCGACAGGTTCGGCTCCACCACTGTGCTGCACCGGTAACAGTGGCCAACACTGTGCTGATAATCCTCGACTTTAATCAGCAGCCCTTCTCTTCTGAGGGCTTCCACCACCGCCTCCCGGCATTCAAACCGGTCCATGCCTGCAAAATCGCCTGCTTCCGCAGTCATGTGCCCGTCGGCGGCGATTACTTTCAAACCGGCCAATCCCTGCCGCTCACCCACCTCGAAGTCGTTGGGATCATGGGCAGGCGTGATTTTCAGTGCGCCGGTGCCAAAGCTCATGTCCACGTATTCATCCCGGATAATCGGAATTTCACGGCCGGTCAAGGGCAGGATCACGCGGTCTGCGGAAACGGATTTGTAGCGGTCATCATCGGGATGGACCGCCAGTGCCGTATCCCCCAGCATGGTTTCCGGTCGGGTGGTTGCCACGACCGGGCCTTCCTTGCCGCCCGGGTAGGGATATCGGATATGATACAGGTGACCGTGGTGTTCCTCGTGTTCCACTTCGATGTCGGCAAGTGCGGTCTGGCACCTGGGGCACCAGTTTATAATATAGCTTCCCTGGTAAATCAGGCCCTGTTCATAGAGTTCCACAAAAACCTTGCGCACGGCCCGGGAAAGGCCGTCATCCATGGTAAAGCGCTCCCTGCCCCAGTCACAGGAAGCCCCCAGTGACTTGAGCTGCCGGATAATTGCGCTGCCGTATTTTTCGCGCCAGTCCCATACCGCCTCAATAAACTGTTGCCTTCCTATTTGATGCCGGTCAATGCCCTGCTCTGAAAGCTGGCGCTCCACCACGTTCTGGGTGGCAATGCCGGCATGATCGGTCCCCGGCACCCAGAGAACATTATCGCCCCGCAGCCGCCGGTACCGGCAGAGGATATCCTGCAGGGTAATGTTTAACGCGTGTCCCATATGCAGTACGCCGGTTACGTTGGGCGGCGGGATAACGATTGAAAACGGTGTCTTGGTTTTGTTTTCCGCGGCCTCGAAGAGTCCCTGCGCTTCCCAGTATGCATACCAGCGCGCTTCCACGTCCCGGGGTTGGTACCCCTTGTTCAGCGTTTCGCCCCCCATTTTTTCGCTCCAGAATTCTTGTTCCGCGTTTAAAATCAAAAAGATGGGGATTGTAAAAACCCCCATCTTTCAAAAAATTTACAATGTCTGTCTCATTGCCAGAAAATCGGTCTGCAGATCAAGGCGCCGGTTTATGGGCCGGCGTTTCGGTTTAATATAACCTCCTTGATTTTTTCAATATCATCAAGCAGGCGCCGCTCGATCGCCTCATTAATCAATCGTTCGATCATATTTGCATATTTTTTTTCAATCACCCGTTCCAGGGCGGCTTCGAGTTGCTCCTCGGTAAAGGAGTCCCCCGGGTCCTGGCCGGGTTGGGATTCCCGGCCCAACGGTGCGCCGGTTTGAGCCGTGCCACCTGCCCCCGGCGCTTCATCCGGAGGAAAGTAATCGTCGAGTTCCCGGGTGATGTCCTCGACTTCAGTAGAAAGATCGGCTTCAGGCGCTTCCAGGTCCCCGGAGGCCTCGATGCGACCGGCGTCTTCGGTATGCCGGGGGTGTTCGTCCGGGG
Organism: Desulfobacterales bacterium; assembly: GCA_046537995.1. Taxonomy (GTDB): domain Bacteria; phylum Desulfobacterota; class Desulfobacteria; order Desulfobacterales; family Desulfosalsimonadaceae; genus Desulfosalsimonas. The sequence continues at coordinate 1,823 of JBKHJS010000054.1, read as the reverse complement.
AAGGCATTTGCCTGTCGAGTTCAAGCTCGCTGCTGTACTCCTCCCGGCCGTCCCGGGTGGCGCCGGAAATCCCGTTTCTGGCCTCATCGACAACCTCTTCGGTCAATTCGATGATCGCCTCGTCTTCAACCGAAGTCCCAACCGCAATGTCGGACAACTCGATGACATTTGCCTTCTGATTTTTTTTATTGTTTTCTGCCATAGGGGACCTCCCTGTTTATAAGGCTGGTATGACAACAATTTATATACGATTAAGAATATCCGAATCCCGGTCTATTGTCAAGGAAATTGCCGTCCCGCGCCTTTTTCCGGATGCAGGGAATGGCGTGTTCCAGCCAAAATTCTTTGCAAGAAGCCTGCAGGCTGGTATATGATGCCGGAACAAATCCCGAACCGAACCGATTTGCAGGTGAAGGCAATGCGCCGATTCTATATTCATCCGGAACAACTCAACAGCATCGAGCCCCGAATCACCGGAAAAGATGTCCGTCATATCCGCAATGTGCTTCGCTTGTCGCATGGTGACACCATCCGGGTGCTTGACGGATCCGGCCGCATGTTTGATGCGCGGATTGCCGCATTCGAGGATAATTCCGTGCGCGTCACCATTTTGGATCAGGTTGAGGCCCGAAACGAATCTGCCCTTGAACTTATCGTGGCCCAGGGGTTTTTAAAGGACCGGAAGATGGACGACCTGGTGCGGCAGATCTCGGAACTGGGGGCAACCAGGTGGATCCCGATGATTACCGAAAGAACTGTGGCCCGGCCGGATGCAAAACGCATGGAAAAACGGGTGCGGCGATGGCAGGCCATAGCCGTGGAAGCCGTCAAGCAGTGCGGCCGCAGCATGGTCCCGGAAATCGGATCCGTGATGCACTTCACCGACGTGCTCGGACTGGCGAAAACCGTGGACCTGCCGGTGTTTTTCTGGGAACGCGCCACAACGCCCATGGATCAGCCCCCTGAAACCCGGCCCGCATCCGTGCTGCTGATGCTCGGCCCGGAAGGCGGTTTCACGGAGGCCGAAGCCGGGCAGGCAGAGGCCCGCGGATGGCGCTTTGCCACCCTGGGCCCGCGCATCCTGCGGGCTGAAACCGCGGCCGTGACAACCGCTGCACTGGCGCAGTACCTTTTCGGCGACCTTCAAAAAAGTCCTTGACAGTGCAGGCCACTTTCCTTATACATCATAACAAAATTCATGCCGAGGTAGCTCAGTCGGTAGAGCAGGTGACTGAAAATCCCCGTGTCGGTGGTTCAAATCCGCCCCTCGGCACCAGCAGTATCAATAAGTTAAGGCGGCCCGCAAAAAGGCCGCCTTTCTTATTTTGAATCTGGTACTATTCTGGTAGCATCAAACTCCTCCGCCACCTCCTTGCTGAAATAAGGTTTTCTTTAATGATTGACACGATAAAATACAATGCTATTAATAGTCTACAAAAACGGAATATTACGTTCTACCATTTTTTATGACCTAAACTGAGCGATTTTCAAGTTTGCCGTAGATACGAGGAAGCGGATGTTGAGCTATAGTCAACTATGCGAGACATCCGCTGACAAAGTAGATGCGGCAAACTTGGAAATCCCGGAGGGTTTCAAATTTTTAAAGGTAAAATTGATTTAACTCCTTTAAAATAATATGAAAACAAAAACTTTAAAAATTTGAAACGCTCAGTTTAGGTATGAATATCCTTTACCCCCGGGAGGCAGACACAATGGATCAAGCCCAGGAAAAAACCGAGCTGCAGAAAAAACAGGCCCTGCGCAAGCAGCGCATGGGAATGGCATTTGCGAGCTACCTGGTACCGCTGGCAATGATGCTTCTA
>JBKHJS010000053.1:0-12490 GCA_046537995.1 Desulfobacterales bacterium | reverse complement strand
AATCAGGTCTTGGTAGGGGATGGCCGATCTTTTCAGGCATACTTTTGAAATAATAATCAATAACATCGACACCCATCCTGATGGTTGCCTGCTTTTTCAGGTCTTTCGCCATTTCTGAGCCGGCTGATAGCCGTCAATGTAAAATCCCCATTTGCAGCCTTGGTTTGCGCTGCCTAAAGAGGCTGTAAGCAAGTTTGTTTTTGGAAACCCCTACACACAGCACGTTCATGGCTTCCATGTTGCCCAATATTTCGTGGTATCGATAGACACCCGGCACCACCTTCCGCAAACACGCGCCAATTTTTTTGGCTTCTATCACAACCCCGGCTTTCTGTTTTCAAAACGCAGGCTTCGAGCTTGAGCCTCTCCTTCGCCGTCAGGGCCTAACCATATAAACCCCCGCTTTTATTTTAAAAGACCCTCAATTCAGACCCTTTTGCGCTTATAGGATAAAAGAGAAAAATTCATTCCAGGTGCAGGAGGATCATCCAATATGAATATTGTTGACGGCGATGATTTATGTGAAATATTAAACATGAAAAAGCGAACGCTCCAAACCGTCTGGAGAAGCTTTCCTCACTTTTTCGTAGGGAGGGGGAGGGATCTGCGGAGTGCGAGGTTTGATGCAGAGGAGGTAATTGATTTTCTTAAAAAACGGGATGGCAACGATGAGCGTGTGGTACAGAAAAAACAGGAAAACCTGGATGTACAGATTCCGCTACAACAAAGAAACATACGAAGAGGGCGGGTTCCAAACCAAAAGCGCCGCAGCCAAGGCAGAACGGGACAAAAGGGCAGAGGTGGAAAGCCCTACCGACACGACCCGTACGGTCTCCTTTCTTAAGCTCTCAACGCTTTATCTTGACCACTGTACCGCTTCTTTTCAGCCAAACACCATACGATACAAGAAGCAGTACTTGGGGGTATTTTTAAAGGCGGTCACTAACCAGGATGAAAAAGCAGAAGAAGAGCAAGAGCCCATGCCCAAAAAAGGCAGAAAAACTCCTCAAATTTCCAAACTCCCCCCTGAAATGCTTGTTGATATGGATGTTGCTGCAGACGACATACCGATCCCTGTCTTTGAAAAATTCCTTGATACTGTTGCAACCGTACAGGGCCGGAAAATCTCCAATCGGTATCTGAAAGACCTAAAGGCCCTTTACAACTGGGGGATGAAGTCCAATTACGTAAAGGAAAACCCTCTGATCTATATTGAGCCGAAGGGTGAAGACGCTCACAAAAAGTACGTCCCTCCAGAGGAAGACATTAACGCCGTTTTACTGGCGGCCAATCAGGAAGAAATGGATCTTCTTCTGACACTGTACGGGACCGGCGCCCGGATATCCGAGGTATGCCGTTTAACCTGGGAAGACGTAAACCTTTCCAATGAATCCATCACCTTATGGACCCGGAAGCGCAAGGGCGGTGGTATGCAAGCGGATACTTTGACCATGACGGAGAAACTTCACAGGGTCATGGAGCGTAGGTGGAAAAACCGGAACAAGCAATCCCAATTTGTTTTTTGCAAGTCGGACGGCACCCGGTATTCAAAAGATTCCCATTTCATCAAGCACATGATGCCGCGTCTCTGTAAACGCGCCAAAGTGAAACCTTTTGGCTACCACGCTATCCGACACAAGGTCGCCTCAATTCTAATGGACAGCGGCAAAGCCACCTTATCCAATATTCAATATTTCCTGCGCCACAGGCGACCAACAACAACGGAGAGCTATCTTAAATCCTTAAATCCCGGCAGCCAGGAAATGGCCGGCATTCTGGATTCCTATGACCTGGAACAGACAAGAAAGAATAGAAAAGAAAACGCCGATGGCTCCGACTGAAAAAATGGTAGCCAGAAGCGGTGGCCAGACTTTTCTGCCACTCTAACGCCGATTCAAAACCCCTATGAAAAAGCCTCAAAATTTTCAAAGTGGTGGCCAAAGTGGTGGCCAAGCCTGTAACAAACAAAAACGCCCGGTCTTCCGACCGGGCGTAACTATTTGATATGGCGGAGAGAGAGGGATTCGAACCCTCGATGGAGCTTTCGCCCCATACTCGCTTAGCAGGCGAGCGCCTTCAGCCAGCTCGGCCATCTCTCCGCAGGGCTTTATGTTTTTTCTGGCGGAGGGAGTAGGATTCGAACCCACGGAGCTTTCGCTCAACGGCTTTCAAGGCCGCCGCCTTAAGCCACTCGGCCATCCCTCCGATTCGACAGCAATTATGTATCAGAACCCGAACCCGCGGGTCAATAGTTTTATCCGGGGCCGCAAGCACGGGCGGCTTCATTTGATGCCGTTTGTATTGACATGAATCAGAAATGCCTTATTATGAAGTTTCACTGATATTATTATGACAAATCCCGTACCGCTGGTTTTCAACCGCGCTGCGCAAGTCCATCAGGAGCTGCTTTATGAAACAGAAATACGCCATTTCAAAGGACGAAAAAACCGGAGATCTTTCCATCCAGGAATATGCCGAACTCAGCAAAGACATGTTTTCCCTGGTATGCGAAGAATCCTACAAAAAGAACCGGGTTGAAAAAGCCATTGAAGAGGGGCGCAACACCCTGATCAATACCCTGCGCACGCCCAATCTGTACCCCATCTCCGATTATATTGAAAAGATCGCGGACACGGTTATGGATTTCTATCAGGCAAAAGGCGGGCAAAACGGTCCGATTGAACTGGTATTTGACGACATAGAGCTTTTCAGACGCGAAGAAGAGTCGGCATCAGAAGAAGAAGAGGGGTCTGTGGAAATAGACGATCTGCTGGATGACGATTCCGCGGAGAAAGATTCTTCCAAGAAGAAGGAAGAATAACCCTCCGGAATTATAAAGCAAGGAGACACTGTCATGTTTGAAACCAAAGAACAGGTTTTTGAAAAGGTCATGCAACAGGAAAAGCCTGTGTGCCCGCACTGCGGAGAGAAGATGAAAATCTGGGAGATTCCCCCCATTGCAGTGGGCGACGGGCTGGGCTGGGATTCGCCTTACATGTATGTTTGCTTCAACGATGAATGCCCGCTTTTTATCCAGGGATGGGACGACCTCTGGGAAAATTATGCCCATAACGCTTCGTATCGGTGCATTAAAAGCCCCCACAGTAGCAACTTCGAAATCATGCCCGTGTTCAGTTCCATGGGCGGGCAGGGCCAGATCATTGACGACGAAGTGGTCGCCGCCCGGGAAGCGTTAAAGGAATCCACCAAAAAGGGATTTTCCATCCTGGCCGAATGCTACGTGTCCAAGGATTCGGTTACCTGCGTCCAGATGCTGCTTGACCCTTCCGAACCGGTCCGGGTCCGCATGAAGGCCGCGGAAATGGCAGGGGATCTTGCCGGGCTGGAAGCCCTGGAAGTGCTGAATAACCGGAATTTCGGCAATCAATTGCTCCAATCCAAGGCGGACGAAGCCATTACCAGGATCCATGAACGCCATTTCACCCGGGAATGCCCGTTCTGCGCAGAGATCATCAAGAAGCGCGCCAAGGTCTGCAAGCACTGCGGCAAAGAGGTTGCCGGCAGCTAGGGGGTATATTGGTTCAACTCCCGGCGTCGGGGGAAATCCTGTCGATAATCGCCTTGTCCAGGGCTTCATCGAATTTCAGATGAATGGAGTAATCATCAAATCCCTGGTATTGGATCGCGGTCACCCGGCCTTCCCGGTTTACATCCTGGCGGTCCCCGTTTTTGAACACCAGGTCGAACTTGATCCGCAGCCTGCCGCCCAGCAGCATGCGGATCGAGTCCGGCCGGGAAGTTTTGATCAAAAACGATACGCCCCCTGCGGAAATATCGGCGATCTCGCCTTTATACACCGGGCTGCGCGACTTGCCTGCATTGTCGAGCAGCTGGAATACGATCTTGCCGGAAACCGGTATGCGGGGAAATGACCGCCGTTCCAGGCTTGACTGTTCAAGCTCCTTTTTCACCCGGTCGTTTTGCATGCAGAAATCAAAAAGCCGGGACTCGAGTGCAGGAGCCTCATTCTTCCATTTCCGGATCACATCGCGCTCCAGAAAGGTTGTCTTCACCCTGGACAGCGCGATAATGGACACCGTGCACACGGTTGTGGAAAAAAACTGCTCGTAGCCGAAAATATCGCCGGCCCCGAGCGTGATTAAGTGGAGTTCCTCGCTGTCGCGCCGGAACACCCCCTTGACCTCGCCTTGGTGGATAAAGTAGAGGCGGTTGGATATCTCCCCCTGCTTCATAATCTCTTCGCCGGCCTCGAAATCCCGGGTTTTCATGGAATAATACAGGGCATTGCCCTCCCGGGCCGAAAGCTGCTCATACAGATCCGACCAGATATCCAGGTGCTCGCTGTCGCGTCCCTGCTTTTTGGCCTCCTCGATCACGTCTCCGGCGCGCACTATTTCCTGGATTGCCAGGGGGTCGGCCTCGTACATTTTTTCGTGCAGCGACTCGGCCTTATCAAAATTTTTTTCCCCGGCATAGGCTGAAATCAGTTCATATAGAAGCCCCAGGGCTTCTTCGCCCCGGTTTTCCCGGATATACTGATCCACGCGCGCTTCCTGTGTTTCTCTGTCTTCGGCTGACAATGGACAAACCTCCTCTCGTGTCGGGCTATCCCCGTTTAATGTTGGCCAGCGCCTTTGCGGCCGCGGATCGGTCCGGCATTCATTCTACCTGCTCGCATGCCTTCCCGTCAACGGATACAGGCAAATTTTTGGAATTGCCGCATTTAAGACAAATAAAAAATCAATTGCCGCCTGTTTCATGGGGTCTCCCCTTTGCCTCGGGGTCTTGGCTGACCCGGCGTCCGACATTGACATTCATGCTGTCATAGGACCGGAACACCAGGCGTGCTTTTTCCACCTGCTTTTCCGAAAGGCGCACCGGCTCTGCCCGGCCGACCATTTGCCCGGCGCGCGCGGCCTCCGGCAGGGCTTCCAGGCCCTGGCCGATCTGCTTTGCCGAAGCCGTTTCAAAAACCAGCGCGGTCTGCCCGTCGGTGGCCGCGGCATATGGCACCACCGTGTCAAAAACAATCCGGGCCGCGGCGATCACTTCTTTTTTGCGCGAATCCAGCGAACCGGCCGCGCACTTGATCACGAGAAAGGGCCGCTCCTCGGAAAAGACCACCAGGTCCACCGCGGATTCGTATGGTTCTCCGGCCACTGTGAAGGCCACCGGCACGTCCACCGCAATTTGGGACCGGGAGAATCCTTTTTCTTCCACCAGGACCCGCTCTATGGCCTGGCGGTTGGCTTCGGCCCCGACATCCGGCACGGATCTGCCGGTGACATAATCTCTAATCATTTCATAGGGCTTGATTGTCTGCATGCCTGCCTCATGTGCCGGGAATCAGGTTTTGCCCGGTCATTTCCGGGGGCTGGGCAATGCCCAGGATATGCAGTATGCTCGGGGCGATATCGCCGAGCACGCCGGTTTCCAGTTGAGTATCCGCGGGCCAGTCGCCCACGGCAATAAACGGCACCGGGTTCATGGTGTGGGCCGTATGAGGCGAGCCGTCCGGCTCGCGCAGGCGGTCGGAGTTGCCGTGGTCCGCGGTGACCAGTACTGCGTATCCGTGCCCGCGGGCGCACTTCACCACCTTTTCCACGCACCGGTCCACGGTTTCAGCGGCTTTGACCGCTGCCTCCATCACGCCAGTGTGCCCCACCATGTCCAGGTTGGCAAAGTTGATCACCACCAGGTCGTATTTGTCCGCCGCGATGCGGGCCTCGGCCTCGGCGGCCACTTCCGGGGCGCTCATCTCCGGCTTTTCGTCATAGGTGCCCACCTCCCGGGGAGAGGGAATCATCCTGCGGTCCTCGCCTTCAAACGGGGTTTCCTCGCCGCCGTTGAAAAAATAGGTCACGTGGGCATATTTTTCCGTTTCCGCCAGCCGGAGCTGGCAAAGCCCGTTTTCGCTGACCACTTCACCCAGAATCTTTTCCAGGTGCACGGGCTCGAAAGCCACGGGCAGGTCAAAGGTTTCGTCATACTGGGTCATGCACACGTATTGACTCAGCGCAGGGGTTTTTTCCCGGTCAAACATGTCAAATCCCGGTTCCGTAAAGGCCCGGGTAATCTGGCGGGCCCGGTCCGGCCGGAAGTTAAAGAAGATTATCCCGTCGCCGTCATTGACCGTGCCCGTCGGGGTGCCGTCGGCATCGACAATTGCCGCCGGCTCCGCGAACTCGTCTGTCTCGCCCCGGGCATAGGCGTTTTTCACCGCTGAGACCGGATCGGTTTCATGCCTGCCCCTGGCCCGGGTATAAAGGTCATAGGCTTTATGCGTTCTTTCCCACCGGGTGTCGCGGTCCATGGCAAAAAAGCGGCCGCAGACGCTGGCAATTTCTGCATGCGGGTATTGCTGCAGGTATTCCTGGAGCCGGCCGATATATCCCAAACCGCTGTCCGGCGGGGTATCCCGGCCGTCGAGGATGGGATGAATACGGACTTTTTCCACACCGTATTTTTCGGCCATATCCACGAGCGCAAACAGGTGATTGAGCTGGCTGTGAACCCCGCCGTCTGAAACCAGCCCCATCAGGTGCAGGGTCGAGCCCCGTTGTTTGACCGCTTCCATGGCCCCGGCCAGGGCCGGATTTTCATAAAAGGAACCGTCCCGGATGGCCAGATCGATTCGAAGCAATACCTGGTAGACCACCCGGCCCGCACCGATATTGAGATGTCCGACCTCGGAATTGCCCATGATGCCCTCGGGAAGCCCGACCGCCTCGCCCGTGCACTTGAGCTGCGTGCCGGGGTATTGTTCCATCAGGCCGTCGAGATAAGGCGTGTGAGCCACGGATATGGCATTATGCGGACCCGGCTCGCCAAGCCCCCATCCGTCGAGAATCAAAAGAACACATCGTTTGCCGGCATGCTCATTCATTGTCATCTGTCTTTCTTTGCCCCTGCTGTTGCCGGCTGATCATTTCCGATATGTCGATCCGCGCGGCATCCGCCCACAGGCTTTCCAGGTCATAGAATCGCCGCACCGGATCGTAAAAAATGTGAATCACCACGTGGCCGTAATCAATCAGCACCCACTGGCCGTCCTTGACCCCTTCCGTGCTGATAGACCGGATGCCCGCCTTTTTCAGATCCCTTTCGATGAATTCCGCAATCGCGGAAACCTGCCGGTTGGAACGGCCGCTGCAGATCACGAACACATCGGCCACATCCGTGACATGACGGACATCGAGCACCACGGGATCCATGGCCTTGCGGCCCAGCGCCGCGCTCACGTAGGGCTTGAGCTCCGGATCCAGTCCCGACGAATTCATAAATACAACCCTTTTTTATAAAGATAAGCCGCCGCCGCATCCGGCACCAGGTACCGGATGGAGCCGCCTTCGGCCACCAGCGAGCGAATCCGGGTGGCGGAAATGTCCAGGGGGGTTACTTCAAACGGATATACGGCGTATTTATCAGGATGGAAAAATCCGCGTCTTTGCCGATCATATGCATACTGCGGAGAAACCCGGCCTGCGATCACCTCTGAAATGCGTTCGATCCACCCGGTTTGCCCGCCGGGTTCCGGCCTGGAAATCACGATCATCTCGATGCGGTCAAAAAGCGCAAGATACGACTTCCAGGTATCAATCTCGGCAAAGGCGTCGGCGCCCATGACCAGGTAGCACTGCGCCGAACGGCCGAGGGCGGAGAAAAACTGGTCCACCGTATCAATGGTATAGGAACGCCCCCGGCGGCGGAGTTCGGCGTCAGAAACGGAAAAAGCCGGGTTGTCCGCAGTTGCGGCCGCCAGCATTTCATACCTGTCGGCTGCCGGCACAAGCCCCTTTTCCTCCTTGTGGGGCGGGTTTGCGGCCGGAATAAAATACACCGTATCCAGGCCGAAACCTTCCCGTACTTCCTCGGCCACGCGCAGATGGCCGAAATGCACGGGATTGAATGTTCCCCCGAAAAGTGCCGCCCGCTGCAAGATCACCCTTTCCTCATGTCCGGATCTGCCCTTCTCCGAGCACCACGAACTTGGTGGTGGTCAGCTCCCGGATACCCATGGGGCCGAAGGCATGCAGCTTGGAGGTGCTGATGCCCATTTCCGCGCCCAGGCCGAGCTGACCGCCGTCATTAAACCGCGTGGAGGCATTGACCAGGACCACCGAGGAATCCACCTCCCGCAGGAAGCGATGCGCCCGGTGAAAATCCGCGGTGACAATGGCCTCGGTATGCTTGGACCCGTATTGTGCGATATGCGCCATGGCCGCATCCATGCTGTCCACGATTTTCACCGCCAGGGTCAGGTCCAGAAACTCGGCATACCAGTCTTCCTCCGTAGCCGGCAGCGCATCTGCCACGATCTGACGGGTTGCCTCGCATCCGCGCAATTCCACACCCGCTTCAAAAAAACGGCGGGCCATTTCCGGCAGAAATGCCGCTGCAGCTTCCCTGTGCACCAGCAGCGTTTCCATGGCATTGCAGACCCCCGGGCGCTGGACCTTGGCGTTAAAGCAAATCTCTCCGGCCATGTCCATATCCATGGCGGCATCCACGTACACGTGGCAGACCCCCTTGTAGTGTTTTAGCACAGGGATCCTGGAATGATCCACCACAAACCGGATCAGGCCTTCGCCGCCCCGGGGGATGATCAGGTCCACGAATTCCTCCTGCTGGAGTAGCGCGTGCACCGCCTCCCGGTCCCGCACGGGCACAAGCTGAACCGCGGTTTCCGGCAGCCCGGCCTCGGCCAGGCCTTCTGCCACGGCCGCTGCCAGGGCATGATTGGAGCGCAGGGATTCCGAGCCGCCCCGCAGGATCACCGCGTTTCCGGACTTAATGCACAAACCGGCCGTATCAATTGTCACATTGGGCCGGGACTCGTAAACAATGCCGATAACGCCCAGGGGAATCCGCATGCGGCTGACCGCAAGGCCGTTGGGCCGGATCCATGTGCCCCCGGTTGTGCCCACCGGATCTTCCAGGCCGGCCACGTCGCGCAGGCCGTCTGCCATGGAAGAAATCGTGGCATCCGTGATGGTCAGCCGGTCGATCATGGCATCAGACAGCCCGTTTTCCCGGGCCTGCTCCACGTCTTTGGCGTTTTCCGCCTTGATTTGTCCGGCTTTTTCGGACAGCTTGTGCGCAATGGCTTCCAAAGCTTCGTTCTTTTTGCCCGAAGAGCACCGGGCAAGCTCTCCCGCCGCCGCCCTGGCGGCTTTTGCCATTTCAACCACAGTGGATTCAACACTCATCGCCGAATTCCTTTTTTGTTTCGGATTTCGATATTCGGATTTCGAATTTCTACGTAAGTACCGTCATATTGTTTCTGTGAATGACCTCGTCGTAGGGCTTTTCACCCAGTTTTTCCGCGATCTGCCGGGACCGGCATCCCTTTATCCTGCGGATGTCCGCGGCACTGTAATTGACCAGGCCGGCAGCCACCGGGCGTCCCCGGCCGTCGACGATATGCACCGGCGCGCCGATGCCGAAATCGCCCTCCACGTCCGTAATACCCCCGGAAAGCAGGCTCTTGCCCTTTTCCAGAATCGCCCGGACCGCCCCGTCGTCAATCTTCACCGAACCCTTGGGTTTCAGGGTAAACCCGATCCAGGATTTCCGGTTGGACAGCTTGTGATCCGCCGGGGTAAAAAAGGTTCCATGCGCTTGTCCGGAAAAAAGCTTCAGCAGGATATCGGTTTGCAGGCCGTTGGCAATCACCATGGGAATGCCGGCCACGGTCGCCTTGCGCGCGGCCCGGATCTTGGAGAGCATCCCGCCGGTGCCCAGCACCCCGGGCATGCCGCTGGCGGTTTTCTCGATATTCCGATTGATGTCGCTGACCACGGATATCTGCTTTGCCTCCGGATCCGACCGGGGATCGCCGGTATACAGACCGTCGATATCCGTGAGGTTGACCAGGATATCCGCGTTCATCATCAGCGCAATCAAGGCCGACAGGTTGTCGTTGTCTCCGAACTTGATCTCTTCGACCACCACGGTGTCGTTTTCATTGATAATCGGCAGCACCCCCCAGGCCATCAGGGTGTGCAGGGTGTTTCTGGCATTGAGATACCTGCGGCGGGAAGCGGAAAGGTCATCGCTGGTCAGCAGGATCTGGGCCACCTGCCGGCCGTAGTGTGCAAAGGCGTTTTCATAGGACAGAATCAGGCCCGCCTGTCCCACGGCGGCAACCGCCTGGCGCTTGGGAATCTCGTCGGGGCGTGCGGCAAGTGCCAGCTTTTTCTGGCCGGCGGCCATGGCGCCCGAAGAAACCAGCAGCACTTCCAGGCCGTGGCTTATCAGTTCGCAAATCTGGCGGCTCAGGCTGTTGACGATCTCGACATTCAGTCCCCCGGACCCGGTGAGCACGCCGCTGCCCACCTTGATCACCGCACGGGCGGCATGTTTGAAACACAATGTGCGATCAGTTTCCATGAGCCTGTTTCCGGGTGTTGACCATCTCGTTTAGCCGATCGGCCAGCTCCCTGATACCCCGGCCGGTTGCCGCGGATATCGGGTAGACCGGCAGGCTGCCTGCAGCGGACTGAAAACGCGCTGCGTTCTCGGCTGCCTCCGGCAGGTCGATCTTGTTTAAAGCCACGATCTGGGGTTTTTCCAGCAATTTTTCTGAAAACCCGGCAAGTTCGGCATTAATGGCTTCATATGCCGCAAGCGGGTTTTCCGGATCCAGTTCACTGGCATCCACCAGGTGCAAAAGCAGTCGGGTGCGCTCCACGTGCCGCAAAAAGCGGACACCCAGGCCTGCACCCTGGTGGGCGCCCTGGATTAAACCGGGGATGTCAGCCACGACAAACGGCTCGCCGCTTTCAGGGGCAACCACGCCGAGAACGGGGTTGATGGTGGTAAAGGGATAATCCGCGATCTTGGGGCGGGCAGAAGAAATCCGGCTGATCAGGGTGGACTTGCCGGCATTGGGAAAACCGATGATGCCGATATCTGCGAGGAGTTTGAGGTCCAGCTTGAAATTCCGGGTCTCTCCCGGTTCACCCGGCTGGGCATGGCGGGGGGCTCGATTCGTGGAGGTGGCAAAGCGTCTGTTGCCGCGTCCCCCCTGGCCGCCGCGGGCAACCACAAAGGCTTCTCCGGGGTTGAGACAGTCGTGAACAATATCTCCGGTGTGCGCGTCGCGAATAACCGTTCCCGGCGGAACCTCGATAATCAGGTCCGCGCCGCTTTTGCCGGTTTTTTGCCGCCCCTGCCCGGGCCCGCCGTCTGCTGCCTTGAAGCTGCGCTTGTATTTGAAGCGGTGAAGCGTTCGCAGGCGTTCAGAGGTGCGGATTACCACATCTCCGCCGCTGCCGCCGTCGCCGCCGTCCGGGCCGCCCCTGGGAATGTATTTCTCCCGGCGGAAGCTGACGCACCCGGCCCCCCCGTGGCCGGCGGCAACATCGATTGACACTTCATCTATAAACTTCACGCTGCATGTACGCTGACTTTTTTCCGGGAACGGCCCATCCGTTCAAAGCAGACCCTGCCGTCGATCTTGGCAAACAACGTGTAATCCTTGCCCATGCCGACGTTCTCACCGGGATGGACCTTGGTGCCCAGCTGCCTGACCAGGATATTGCCGGCCCGGACCGACTGTCCGCCGTAGCGCTTTATCCCGCGACGCTGTCCCCGGCTGTCCCTGCCGTTCTTGGAGCTGCCGCCCGCCTTTTTGTGTGCCATTTTCCTGCCTCTTTATATTCAGCGTTTCGATATTGTTTATCCCTTGCGGGATGCTTCGCGCGAATTTCGGATTTCGTGCTTCGGATTTCCAGTCTTTACTGGCCGGCGATGCTGTCGATCTTCACAGCCGTGAAAGGCTGGCGATGCCCCTGCTTTCTGCGGTATCGCTTGCGGCGCTTGTACTTGAACACCAGGGTCTTTTTGGAGCGCCCCTGCTCCACGATTTTCGCCCGGACCGCGGCATTTTCAAGCATGGGCTTTCCGAACGACATCTCATCGCCGTCAGCCAGCATCAGCACCCGGTCAAAGGTGACCGTATCCCCGACATCACCTGGTATTTTCTCGATCCGCAAAAGATCGCCTTCAGCCACCCGATATTGTTTGCCGCCCGTGGCAACAACTGCATACATGGTCAAACCTCCCCAAACAGGTATTTAAGAAATTTAACAATTATATTTAGCTTTATCAATTTGTCAACAAAAATCACGCAAAAGGGGTTCATCCATCGGGCTGATGAATGAACCCCGCAATAGTGAATCTGCACCCGCTATACGGGTGGCCTCACAGTTTGCCGCCTTAAAGGAGGCCAGAAGAAATACAGGGAATAAATTCGAAATTCGAAGCACGAATATCGAAACAAATTCTAATGACTAAAATTCAAAATAAATGCAGAAAATAAAGCATCTGCCGGCAAAACCGGCCATATATGGACCTGTTTTGCCATTTGGTTATTCTGATTTCGGATTTGTTTATCCCTTATACAGGATGCTAACGCGCGAATTTCGATATCCGATTTTCGTCCTTTGGTTATCCGGCCAGTTCCTCCTTGACGCCGGTGACCACCTTGTAGAGCACGGTCAAA
>JBKHJS010000240.1:0-2871 GCA_046537995.1 Desulfobacterales bacterium | reverse complement strand
GACCTGTTCCGGCGGGATTTTACCATCAACACCCTGGCAATCTGTTTGAACCAGGAAAATTTCGGCCGGCTGATCGATTTTTTCGGCGGAATGCGCGATCTGAAGGAAAAAGCCATCCGGATTCTGCACAATCTGAGTTTTGTCGAGGATCCGACCCGGGTTTTCCGCGCCATTCGTTTTGAACAGCGTTTCGGATTCTCCATTGGCAAGCTCACCGCCGGCCTGATTGAAAACGCGGTAAAAATGGATTTTTTCAGACGGCTTTCCGGCAGGCGTGTCTTCTCCGAGCTTTGCCAGATTTTAAAAGAAGAAGACCCGATTCCCGCGCTTTTGCGGCTCGAGGATTTCAATTTGCTCAGGTTCATCGAGCCATCCATCCAGATGGACAGCCGGATGCGCGCCATGCTCGAGTCTACACGCAACGTGCTTTCCTGGTACGACCTGCTCTACATTGAAGACGATTACAAAAGATGGGCGGTTTATTTCCTGATCCTCATCCGGCACACGGATTTGCAAAAAGCCGATGAAATCTGTCGCCACTTTGAGCTTGCGCCCAAGTACACAAAGATTTTCGTCCAGGAACGCCAGGAAGCCGAGGACAGCCTGCATGCCCTGAGCCGGAAGCTGCCCATGAAAAACAGCGAGCTCTACCATGAGCTCTCCGGGTTCCGCACCGAGCTGATCCTGTTCATGATGGCCGCCACCCGGCAGGAACGGATCCGCAAGGCCATATCATTTTATGTCACGGACTTGAAAGATGTCCGGATTTCAGTTACAGGTAAGGATTTAAAGCAGATGGGCCTTACCCCGTCGCCGCTTTTCGGCAAAATTCTGCGCCGGCTGCTGCAGGAAAAACTCGACGGCCGGGCCGAAACCAGACAGGATGAACTCGAATTTGTGAAAAAGGCAATAACCGGCAACCAATAACCGGCCGACCGTGCCGCTTTTTACTATCGACCGATCACGGATCACCGGTTACTCATAACTCATCACTGATCACGGGTAACGGAAAACAATATTGGAAGCTCAAATACTACGCGGCATCATCCTGATCATTCCGCTTTTGTTTGCCGTAACACTGCACGAAGTGGCCCACGGGTATGCTGCACTGCAGTTCGGCGATCCCACGGCAAAACTGGCCGGCCGCCTCAGCTTAAACCCGGTGCGCCACCTGGATCCGTTCGGCTCGATCCTGCTGCCCGGGCTGCTGATTTTTTCCGGGTCCCCGGTTGTATTCGGATATGCCAAGCCGGTGCCGGTAAACTTTTACAATCTGCGCGACCCGCGCCTCGGGACAATCGTAGTTTCTGCGGCCGGGGTGGTGACAAACCTCATATGTGCAGTTATCGCCGGATTTCTTTATCAGGCCGTCCAGATGATGCCGCTGCTGGCAGATACCGCTGCCGGCCTGCTGGTCTCCCAGTTATTATACGCCTTCTGCCTGATTAACGTCGTGCTGGCAATCTTTAACCTGATCCCGATTCCGCCGCTGGACGGCAGCCGGCTTCTGTCCGCGCTGCTGCCCGCCCGGGCCCGGCAGAGCTACGAGCAGATCGGCCCTTACGGCATCCTGATCCTGCTGGTGCTGCTGATGACAAATTCCCTTGATTTTCTGTTTTTATCTGTCATAAGGCCCTTTATCAATTTCATGACCGGCGGCTGATTGCCTGGAACAAAATAACCACCGAAGCTGCCGCAGATGCTTCGGGGGACAAATCATGGGTTTTTTTCGAAACATCCGCAATGAAACTAGATGCTCTCGTAAAAAGTCTTAAAAATGTTATGTTCGCCAAGCGAAAAAAAGATAATTTTCTGATTTTACTTAAACACTTAACCACTTAAAACTTAACACTGCCTGTAAATAAAGACTTTTTCCGGGCTTATCAAACTTGTTGGTTCTAAGAGATTCATCGCGCACACGGAGAACAAAACATGTCCACCGCCAAAAACCGAATTGTCAGCGGCATGCGTCCCACCGGGGCCCTGCACCTGGGCAACCTGCATGGTGCGCTGAAGAACTGGATCAACATGCAGGAGACCTATGACTGCTATTTCTTTATTGCAGATTGGCATGCCCTGACCAGTGATTACGAGGACCCGGGCAACATCGAGAACTATACCCGGAACATGATGATCGACTGGCTGGCCGCAGGCCTTTCTCCCGAAAAATGCGTGCTTTTTGTCCAGTCCCGGGTCCGGGAACATGCCGAGCTGTTTTTGCTGCTGTCCATGATCACCCCGGTGCCGTGGCTGGAGCGCAACCCCACCTACAAAGAACAGATCGACCAACTGGAAAACCGGGACCTGTCCACTTTCGGCTTTCTGGGGTATCCGGTGCTCCAGGCCGCAGACATTATTATCTACAAGGCCGACGGCGTGCCCGTGGGGGTGGACCAGGCCCCGCACATCGAGCTCACCCGGGAAATCGCCCGGCGGTTTAACCACCTCTACGGCCGGGTATTTCCGGAACCCGATACCGTGCTCACCGAAACTAGCAAAATTTTGGGCATTGACCGCCGGAAAATGAGCAAAAGCTACAACAACGCCATTTTTCTTTCTGATCCGCCCGAGACGATCCGAAAAAAGGTCGCGCAAATGATTACCGATCCCCAGCGCATCAAGCGCACGGATCCCGGCGATCCTTCCGTATGCAACGTATTTACGTTCCACGGATTTTATTCGCCGCCGGATCTGGTCGCAGAAATCGATTGGGCCTGCCGCAATGCCGAGATCGGCTGCGTGGAATGCAAAAAAAAGATGGCCGAACACCTGATTGCGTTTCTGGCCCCGGTCCGGGAGCGGATTGAATATTACCAGGCGCACACCGACCAGGTGGAGCAGATCATGGCCGCCGGCTCGGACAGGGCCCGG
>JBKHJS010000052.1:0-12518 GCA_046537995.1 Desulfobacterales bacterium | reverse complement strand
ACAAAGCTGTCATATATGGCTTGGAGGCAGGATAAGATACAATGACACCGAAGGTTTTACTCGTTGACGACGATACGGCATGGCTTGGGGCGATGCAGAAGGAACTGGCGGAATATACGGATACATTCACCGTACTGGCAGCCCATGACGGACAGCAGGCATTGGACGTGCTGGCCGCAGAGGATGTCAACGTTGTGGTCAGCGATTTGCGGATGCCTGGCATTGACGGTTTTGAGCTGTTAAACCGGATTCTGCATCAGTATCCGGATATCTCGGTGCTGATTATCACGGCCTATGACCGGCCCAAGACCCGGGAGGTGGTTTTCAAGAGCGGTGCGGATGACTACATGACCAAGCCGATTACCGCCTCCGATCTGACCGGGAAAATCAACCGCGCGCTCAAGAAAAAAAGCGAGGGCGGCAGCCTGCACAATGTTTCACTGGAAACCTTTCTTCAACTCGTTGAAATGGAGCAGCAGACCTGCACGCTGCGGGTGATGAACAAAAGCGCTGGAAAATCCGGGGTGTTGTTTTTTCGCAACGGGGAGTTGCTAAACGCCCGCTACGCAAGCAGCCAGGGTCGCGAGGCGGCTTACGAGATTTTTTCCTGGGCCGGGGTTTCCGTGTCCATCGAAAATCAGTGCCCTGTATCGGAAAAAAAACTGGAGGGCGAACTGCAGGCGATCCTGCTGGATGCCATGCGCACAAAGGACGAAAGCAGCGAGGATTTCAACCCGGAGGAAGAGGAAGCCGAATCCCAATCCTCGGAGAAATCCCGGGGCGAAATCCTGCTGGATACACCGGTGCAAAACCGGCGGGCTTCCAATTCGAATCCGGAGGCTGATACCCCGCCACCGGCTTCGGCGCAAGCCAGGCCCGCTGCTGAGCCCAAAGCCCGGCCGCAGCAAGCCGCGCCTGCCGAAACCGGGCAGGCAAAACCGGAATCCGGCGCAGAGCTGGTTCGTAAGAAAATAAACAGCAGCCTCGGCAACGAAGACGACGTGGAAGATATTTATGAGGACCCCCAGTGGCATTATCTGATTGAACAGATCTCCCATATGGGGAAAATTTTCAATACCGGCAGCCTGCATGCAATCTATTTGAACAAGGGGCGCGGCAAGCAATCTGTCATTGTTCCGGGCAAACGGGCCGCCGTGGTCTTAATGAATGCCGACACCCCCAGGGATCGAATTATTGATGCGGTGATGTGACCGGCAGGCCGCTGCATCCGCCACCCCCGGCTCTATCAGCCCGGCATTTATACGGGAAACGTGATGAAAGATATTTTCAAGGACATACTCGGAATCGAAGGCGTCCATGGCGTCATTGCGCTCGACGAAAACGGCCGGCTGCTTTTGAGCCGTTTTTCCGGCGATTACCGGGAAGAGGAATCCCGAATCGGCAGCGTCCACTGGAACTCGTTTATCCCGGAGTTTTCCGATATCGTGGAGGCCGAACTCGTATTTGAAAGACGACGGGTGTATATCCGGAAAATTCAGCACGGGTTTTTCATGGTCGTGCTCGATGATATCGCCCCGGTTTCCATGGTGCGGCTGAACTGCGAGGTGCTGCAGGCCTCCCTGGATCGGCTGAAGCCGGGCGGCAGGTTCGGGCAGTTGTTTAAAAAACGCAGGTCCTGATGCGTCCGGGAAGCGGGCGCATCTGAAATTTATAACAACCACATCCGGTCGAGCACTCCAGTGGTTTCTAAAAATTCAATTTTCAAGGATTGCCTGAAAAATGGAGAGTGTGACGGAACAAAGCGGTTTTGATTCGAGAATGAAGGTGGCCGAGGCATACGAGGGACACGGCCTGTATGACGAAGCCCTTACCGTGTACAAGGAGATTCTCTCGTCGTTTTCGGATTTGACCGATGAAACCCGTGCAAACATCGAGGAAAAGATTAATAACCTCAGCCAGGAGATCGAGGAAGTCGAGCAGGGGGTTCCCGGCCAGGAGCTTTCCAAGGAAGACGTCTCCCACATCAAATCCGGACTTTCCATCGGAGAAAGCGCACCGGAAATCTGTGACAGCGCCCAGGCGTTTAAGGAACTGGGGCTCTACAAGGAGGCTCTGAGTGAATACAAGAAGCTGTTTGGCACCGACTACCCGGCAAAGAATTTTTATCCGGAGGTCCTGGAGTGTTTGTTCTCGCTGTTCCCACCGTCCCAGATGGGCCAGGAAATCGATAAAATTTGTTCTGAAAACAATATTGATGAAAAAACCCGGGCTTCAATGAAATACGAGCTCGGCCAGGCACTGGAGCAGCGCGATTACAAGGAGCTGGCGGTTGAGTGCTATAAATCCGTTCAGAAGATCGACCCGGTGTATCCCAAGATCAAGGAAAAAATTGAAGCTGTTGAGCCGGGTCAGCGTTATGAATCCCGCTACGACTATCTGCTGCGCAATGAAATCGTGACCACGGACCAGCTCCAGAAGGCGCTGGCCCAGTCCAAGAAATCGAAGAAAAGCGTTGAGCAGGTCTTGATGGATCAGTTCAAGATCTCCAAGGACGAGATCGGAAAATCGCTTTCGGCATATTATAACTGCCCGTATAAAACCTATGATCCCAAGATGGAAGTCCCGCATGAGCTTCTGAGCAACCTGAAAAAGCCTTTTCTGCTCCAGGATCTGTGGGTGCCCCTGCAATGGGGAATCGACCATATTGAAATCCTGCTCGATGATCCCAAGGACCTTCGCAAACTCGACCATGCAAAGGCCCTGTTCAATACCAACAAGTTCACCTTTTCCGTTGGCATCAAGGAAGATATCGAAGCCATTATCAACCATTTCTTTGAAGAAAAGAAGTCTTCTGCGAAGGCCGGCAAGAAAACCGCCGCCGAGCCTGCCATGGATTTCGAAGACCTCCCCGAGATTGAATTCGAGGAGGAGGAAGAGGAAGAGGAAGATGATGATGTGGAGGCCTACACCGAGGCCTCGGGCAAGGTGGTTCGACTGGTGGACCAGGCCCTGATCACGGCCTATCGGAGAAATGCATCCGACGTGCACGTGGAGCCCTCGCCGATAAACAAAAAGACCAAGATCAGATACCGCATAGACGGGGTCTGCCAGGATTTTCTGGAAATTCCCAATACGTTTGCCAATGCCCTGCTCTCGCGCATCAAGATTATGGCCGGCCTGGACATTGCCGAGCGCCGGATGCCCCAGGACGGAAAGATCAAGTTCAGGCGTCGGGGAGTGCCCCAGTTTGAGCTTCGCGTGGCCACCATGCCAACAGCCGGGGGATATGAAGACGCGGTGCTGCGGATCCTGGCTTCGGCCGGGGCCATGAAGCTCGATGAAATGGGCATGACAGAGAGAAATCTCAATGTCCTGCGAAAGGCCATCACCAAGCCGTACGGGCTTATCCTGTGCGTGGGTCCCACAGGCTCTGGTAAAACCACCACCCTGCATTCGGCCCTGCACCATATCAACACCCCGGAGCGCAAGATATGGGCGGCTGAAGACCCGGTGGAAATTACCCAGCAAGGCCTGCGGCAGGTCGAGGTGCACAAGAAGATCGGCCTGGATTTTGCCCGGATCATGCGTTCTTTTCTGCGTGCCGACCCGGACGTGATCATGGTGGGTGAGATGCGGGATTATGAAACCGCATCCATCGGCATTGAAGCCTCCCTGACCGGTCATTTGGTCTTTTCCACCCTGCATACCAACAGCGCCCCGGAAACCGTGACCCGGCTTCTGGACATGGGATTAAACCCCCTGAACTTTTCGGATGCCTTTATCTGCGTGCTTGCCCAGCGGCTTTTGCGGCGTCTTTGCAAAAACTGTCGGCAGGAATATCATCCCTCAAAGGAAGAATTCGATGATATGGTGGAAATTTACGGTCCGGAAGATTTTGAACAAACCGGGATCACCTATTCTGAAGACCTGAAACTGTATACACCCAAAGGGTGTGATCAATGCAGCCACACCGGATTCAAGGGCCGCCTGGGCATCCACGAACTAATGGACGGCACCCCGGAGATAAAGCGCATGATCAAGAAACAGGCCAGCGCAGAGGAATTGTTCTACCAGGCCAGCAAGGAAGGCATGACCACCCTGGTCCAGGACGGGATTATGAAAATGTTTCAGGGTCTGACCGATATCAGCGAGGTGCGCCGGGTCTGCCTTATCTGATAGAAGATCAGACAGGATATCCACCCGTTGTTTGAGTCCGGAAAAATGAGTTTGCTGGAGCGAATCAAGCGTTTTTTTGCCAAAACGCAGCCCGGGGAAAAAACGCTCCCCGACCCGGAGAAAAGCCTCGAACAACGGGATTTCAACCGGTATTGCGTTTCCTTTCCGGTCATGGTTTCCGGAAATGATCCCCACAGGCAGCCTTTTGAGGAAAAAAGCCTGCTCAAGGACGTTTCCGGCAGCGGCGCCCTGTTTATTTCATCCTCTCCGGGAAAATACTTTCCGGGCCAGTTGTTGCGCATCTCCATTCAGCTCGATGCCGCCGATGACGTGCGCGCGCGCATTTACAACGAAGCCAGCGTGGTGCGGATTCACCCTCCTGAGCCTGTGGATGACGATTTGTCCGGCCGGGCCCAGCGTATTGCAATCAAGTTCCACTGCGCCTTTGATTTTGAACGCCTTGATGCCGAGAAAAACGGTTGCCGTGGATGAGCAGGCGCAGAAGAAGAGATTATACCTCGTTTTACGGCAAACTGTGGGTCGCCCTGGCCCTGATCGGAATCATTCCCTTCCTGCTGGTGGTCTATCTGTTTGTCCGGGAGCAGGTTCCATTTACCCGGACCATGCTCCTGTTGATCCCCCTGGTGCTTTTTTCCATGCTGACGGGTTTTATGTTGATTCGTCGCTCCGCGGCTTTTCTGGATTATCTGAGCCGCGAGACCGGCAGGATAAAGGCAGGTCAGAAAAGCGATCCCATTGAAATCCGGGCTGATCGTGAATTAAACGAGATTGCGGATCATTTCAACTCCCTTTACCGGCGGCTGGCGGAGATAAACCGCAAGAACCAGGAGCAGGCTGCACAATTAATGGTCTATGCCCGGGATCTGGCCCTTTCCTATGAGCGCAGCAAGCAGGAAGAGCAGCTGCGCAACCGCCTGAGCCGGTATGTGGGCAACAACCTTGTGGAAAAGCTTGTCAATCTCAAGGACGGGGTTTTTCTGGAAACCGAGCGGCGCGATGTCACGGTGCTGTTTGCCGATATCCGCTCATTTACCGCCATTGCCGAGCGCATGCCCGCAGAAGCGGTGGTGGAAATGTTAAATGCGTACTTCAGCGTGATGGTGGATATTATTTTCCGAAACGCCGGTCTGCTTGACAAATTTGTGGGAGATCAGCTCATTGGCATGTTCGGCCTGGTGGAAACGGAGAAAAGCGCCCCGGAAAATGCCGTTGCCTCGGCTGTTGAAATGCAGGCCGCTGCAAAAGAGATGATGGCAGCACGCAGGCGCGCCGGGCAGGAATACTTCGAAATCGGCATCGGGATAAATACCGGCAGTGCAATTATCGGGAATATCGGGTCATCGAACCGGATGGATTACACCGTGATCGGCGATTGTGTCAACGTGGCCGCCCGCCTGGAGCAAATGGCAAACGGCGGGGAAATTATCATCGGCGAACAGACCTATCTGAACTGTCCCGGGACTTTTTCCTGTGCGTGTCAGGGCGAAGTGTATGTGAAAAACAAGCTGGAGCCGGTGGTCTGTTATCACGTGCTTTCCCGCGAAGGGTCATGATGAGCCTGCAGCGCCCGGGCAAACAGGAGATATCCCGTATGCCCCACCATGCGGTCCTGGGGCCGGAAGCGCGAGGGATTGAGCTTGTAGGTGCGCAGGTAGGTCTCTGCGACCTCGGTGACCAGAAAAGGATAATCATTGAGTGCCCATAGCAGCTTGGTCATCTGGTTGGCCGTGGGCACGAGCACGCCCAGGTGCCCGCCGGGCTTGAGTGCGGCGGTCACTTGGGCAAGCACATCCGAGGGGTCGCGCACATCCAGGAAAAAAGCATCCAGCCCGGTTTCGCAAATGCCGTCTTCCAAGGCCCGGGTATAAAGATGGACGTTGGCAAAGTCTTCGGCAGGCTGCAGGTTTTTGCGGATCCTGCCGGCAAGCTGGGCGTTTTTTTCATAGGTATAGATCCGGCCCGCCTCCCCTACGGCCCGGGACATGAGCAGGGTCATCCCGCCCGATCCGGTGCCGGCCTCGCCCACGAACTTGCCGGGAAAAATATCAAGCCGCAGCAGGAGATAACCCGCATCCTTGGGGTATATGATCTGGGTGTCGCGCTTGATGCCGCTCATGACCCGGTCATGGGCGCCGCAGTCAAGCACGTGGTATTTTTTCCCGTTTTTAAAAAAAGTCCCGCCCACGTCGATTTGCGCGAGTTCCTCCCTTGATACGACGCCGCTGGGCAGGTTGACGGTTTCCAGGTCATCGGTACGCACCACCCGCCGGAACTTTTTATTGTCCGTAATCACAAGGGCGCGCGGAATATCTGCAGTCATTGTTTTCCTGTTCTCAAAGGGGTGTTGCGCAATATATCATTTTTGTTGAGCTCGCCATAAATCCGCATAAATGGACCCTTTAATATATAATATGTAAAATCAAGTTGCAATACCTCCATAATCTGCAGGAAGATCTTGAAGCATACCGAAATCCGTAAAAGGGATTCGAAACAAAAGGAGTCGAATCTTTATTTTTGCATCGCCGTCAGCGTTGCCAGAAAGCGATTGCGCCTCAGGATGGAGTCGGATGCCGATTTAAAGCAAGAGGTTGCGGATATGGTCGAGAAATTGTCAAAATTAAAGATTTGACCCCTTTAGACCCCTTTATGTCATTGTTTGCAGAAGTCTGAACAGGGTCCGTCTGGCCAGAATATCTCCACTGACCACCCCGAGGACCTGGTCCTGCTCGACTACCGGCATGGCGGATATCTCGTAGTTTTCCAGCCGGCGTATGCAGTCCAGGATTGTACAATCCGGGGGCACGGAAATCACGTCCGTGGTCATGATGCTCGGCAGTAAAGTATCGGCGGAAAGCTCCCGGGCCAGGGCCTCGGTCATGTCCCATTCAGTGACTATCCCGATAAGTTTGCCCTTCTGAGAAACAACTGTCACTATGGGGCTTTTGGACTCTACAATCAGGCCGGCCGCCTCTGTGGCACGGCTATCAATGCCAATTGTTGGTATCTCGGCCATGACGTCTCTTACTTTCCGCTTCTTCTCCCTGGAGGCGATCCGGTTGATGCTGATCTGTTCGGCCATATCACAGGGCAGGCTGTCGTGATCAGCACACAGCCCTTCCACAAGTTCAGCCATGTTGCGCCGGATGACCTCTTCGAGCTTCTCTTCCGCCGCCTTTCTCCGCTTGTCAGCCAGGATTTCGAATTCATTGCGGTGTTGTTCAAGCCAGGCATCCACTGCCTCGCGGTTGCCCAGACGTTCCGGCGGAATCCGCAGATGCTCCGGGGTCGGGACAAGTCTTTCGTGGGCCGCGTAAATAACCCCTCCGGAATTTACCAGGTAGTCCGTGGCAATTAGCACGCCCTTGTCCCTGTAAACAGTTCGTTCCATACGCCGTCTGGCGGCTTTTCGGTTAGGATCAGGAGAATAGGTGTTTGCTCCTTCGACTATAATTTTCCAATCCCCCATCCGGTCCACTGTCATGGAGGGATTTGAGGAGGCGTTCACGTCCAGATAATTGGGCATCGGAGCCGCGGGTACAAAACAGAATGCGGATTCGGTGAGAAGCTTGTCGCAGGAATTGGAGAAAACGAGCTGGTTCGGGCCTGCACAGTTCCTGTCCAGCCTGTCATGATAAAAACGTTGCACCACAGTACCGTGTTTTTTCCACAAATCAAAAAGTTCCCGCCATTCCAGTCCCGAGCTGTTGTAAAGATAACCGGTCTCATCGCTGATACCGGTTATCAGGGGAGCATTTTGTGGATCGTATTCCTGAAAAATCCTTGCCACATGTGCCCCTACCGCTCCAAACCCCTGGATGAGCACATCCATCTCCGATTCTTCCGGCATTTCAAGCTCATTAAACTGCGGCAAAATACGCAGTTTTTCGAGTTGCCCGAGAAGCTCCTTGGTTGCGACAACTACGCCGTAAGCAGCACCGCCAAGCTCGTCTATCCTGTTTCCTCCCATATCCACGGTCTTTGATACGGCGCCGTCCATGCCGTTTTCGCATGCGATGGTCTTCATATCAGCATCGTTTGTTCCCACATCCGGTCCCGGGATATAGATTTCCTGATAACGGGCAAGAAGCCGGGCAAAACCCCGGACCACTTCGGTTCTCTCCTGGCGGGATACATCGCTATTGCATACAATACCGGATTTGCCCCCTCCGAAGGGCAGATCCGCAGCCGCATTCTTCAGGGTCATGCCCCTGGCCAGATTGTAGACCACGGCCGGCGTTAAATCCGGTCGCATGCGAATGCCGCCCATGGACGGCTGTCCCATGGCCAAATTGTCAACCACCAGGTAACCTCCGATTTCCAGGTCGCTTTCCTCTATCCACATGCAAGCCACCAGCCGGGGGCCGAGCCTGTCTACCTTTATGCCCAGGCGGCTCAGACGGTCCACATCGAGAGGGCCGAACTCGATAAATGCCATCCCATCAATTCGCAGGACCCGATTTTCCAGGACGTAAGGAGGCAAATGCCTGCCAAGAAACTCCTCCATTGCCTTCGGGATCATGGTGCATGTCCTCCGCTCAGAATTTCGTGGTTTTTACAAAAAAACAAATGCTTCTGTCCGGATTTTTTATCGGCAGGGAAAAGGCTTTTTAAAAGATCATGGTTATGTTATTTTCGGTAGCAGTCTGGTAGCAGAAAAACAGGGCATAAGTTATTGAAAATTGGCGGAAGTGCATGGGAATCGAACCCACCTGAGACGCTGTTAACGCCTCACACCGGATTTGAAGTCCGGGAGCCCCACCAGTGAGCTGCGCACTTCCGCATAATGTGATGCTAAAATAGCGCTTATATCGCTTTTGTCAATAACATGTTTAAGGCAATCACGCAATGATCAACAAGCAAAGACTGGGCGAAACATTTCAGACGCTGGCGGCAATTGACAGCGTATCAAGAACCGAAGGCCGGATTTCGAGTGAAATCCAGAAGATGCTTGAGCCCCTGGGCGGCGCGGTATTCATTGATGATGCCGGCGGCCGGATCGGCAGCGATACGGGCAACCTGATCATCAAGTTTAGCGGCACGCGGCAGGCGCCGCCGCTGATGCTAAATGCCCACATGGATACCGTGGAGCCGGGCAACGGAGTCAAGCCGCAGTTTGCCGACGGGATATTTAAAAGCGACGGCACCACGGTACTTGGCGCAGATGACAAGAGCGCGGTCGCAGTAATCATTGAAACCATGCGCGCAATCCACGAAAACGGCCTGGAACACGGGCCCCTGGAGCTGGTTTTTACCATCTGCGAGGAAATCGGCCTGCTCGGGGCCAAGTACCTGGATGAAAAAATGATTTCCGCAAAATTCGGGTATTCCCTGGATACCTCGGACACGGAAACCATTATCATCCAGGCCCCGGCATCAAACCGGTTTGATTTGACGGTGCACGGAAAGGCGGCTCACGCCGGGGCGGAACCTGAAAAAGGGATCAACGCCATCTCTGTTGCCGGCCGGGCCATTGCCGGGCTGGAACTGGGCCGTATTGACCAGGATACCACCGCCAATATCGGGGCGATCCAGTGCGAGGGGGCCACAAACATCGTGCCCGAACAGGTGCGGGTCCGGGGGGAAATCCGCAGCCACATCCCGGAAACCCTGAAGCGGGTCAGCGAGGAGGTCGTCGGCGCCTTTGAAACCGCTGCCGCAAATTTTGAAACACGCGATGAGCAGGCCGGTCTTCCGCGGATCGAAGTGGATATGGAAGAGATGTTTCCTGCGACTTCCATCCCGGAAGAACACCCGGTGATACAGCATGCCCGGGCTGCCGCAGACCGGCTGGGCCGGCAGCTCACCGCCAAGCGAACCGGGGGTGGCTCGGATGCCAACATATTTTTTAACAAAGGGATTGTCACGGGCGTGATCGGCACCGGGATGCAGGAGGTGCACACGGTACGCGAATGGATCCGGCTTGAGGACATGGCCCGGACCGCGGCGCTTTTACTTGAAATCATCGGCCTGCACGCCTCCGGGGGGCAGGGCCGATGATCGCCTATTTTGACTGTTTTTCCGGCATCAGCGGGGACATGACCCTCGGGGCCCTGATCGATCTCGGGGTGCCGGATAACTGGCTGAAAAAGACCCTGGCGGAGAAACTGCCCCTGGAAGGCTTTGACCTGTGGGTTGAATCCGTGGATTCATCCGGGATTTCGGCCATGCGGGTCTCGGTTCAGACAACCGATGATACGGAGCGCGACTATCGGACTATATACCGGTTGATTTCCGAAAGCACCCTGCCGCCCGCCGTGATTGAGACCAGCCTTGCCATGTTTGACCGGCTGGCCGAAGCCGAGGCAAAGATTCACGGATGTGACAAGGAAAACGTGCATTTTCACGAAGTCGGCGGCGTGGACGCGATCGTGGACATGGTGGGCGCGGCCCTGGCTGTTGATTATCTGGGGATTAAAACGGTCCGGGCCTCGGCACTGCCCATGGGATGCGGCGCGGTACATTGCCGTCACGGGACCCTGCCGGTGCCGGCCCCGGCCACCGTGGCCCTGCTCCGGGGCGTGCCGGTATATGATGCCGGCATTGCGTCCGAACTGGTGACGCCGACGGGCGCGGCCATTATTACAACCCTGGCCGAAGGCTTTGATGAAATGCCGGATATGATCGTCGAAGATGCGGGCTACGGTGCGGGGCAGCGGGAATTTGCCGGCCGGCCCAACGTGCTGCGGGTCATCACCGGCCGGATGCGTTCTGAACACGCGGATTCCGTGATGCTGGTGGAAACCTGTATTGACGACATGAATCCGGAAATTTACAGTTATCTTGCAGATCGGCTCTTTGACGACGGCGCCCGGGATGTGGTGTTGATTCCGGTCTACATGAAAAAGGGCCGGCCCGGCACCATGCTCCAGGTGTTGTGCGAACGCACCCGGCAGACAGATCTGGTTTCCCGGATTTTAAGCGAAACCAGCGCCATCGGCGTTCGCTATTACCCGGTTCAGCGACAGGTCCTGGAAAGACAGGCCCTTGCCGTCAATACCCCGTACGGGCCGGTGGCGGCCAAGCGGGTGTACACCCCGGACGGGGGAAGCCGGATTGCACCGGAATACGAGTCCTGCCGGCAGATTGCCGAATCGCGGGATATCCCGCTGCGCACGGTTTACCGGGCAGCCGCGTGTGCAGGTGATAAAAACGGGCATGAAAACCCCTGACCAACTATGCCTTGACAGCGGCAGCCCGGGATTATAGAACCGTATGAATTTTATGGGCAAGCTCAGCGTGGCAATCGCCACGGGCGGATATATCGGCCGGATGCCCGCAGCCCCCGGAACCTTCGGATCCTTGCCCGGGCTGCTGTTGTACTGGTTGATGGCGCAGATGGCCGTTCCGTACGCACTGGTGCTGCTGGCAGCGGTAATCGGCCTGGCCGTGTGGTCGGCCGGGCAGGCAGAGGCCGCCCTGGGCCAAAAGGATCCGGGCTCCATTGTCATTGATGAAATCGCGGGAATGGGCGTGGTTTTTGTCGGACTGCCTTTTTCATGGCCCCTGGCCGCTGCCGGGTTTATCCTGTTTCGCGGCATAGATATTGTCAAGCCGCCGCCGATTGTCCGGCTGGAAACCCGGTTTTCCGGCGGTGTCGGCGTGGTGATCGACGATGTGGCCGCCGGGCTGATCTGCCGCATCATCCTGGGTATTGCCTTTGCCTATTTGTCCGTTGCCCCGGGCACAGGAACGGGGGCGTAAGAATCATGGGCAGAAACGCGAAAAATCCGGAGAACCGGGACGATTCCCAGGGGCAAGCAAAGACCCATCGGGCCTTTATCGCCGTGGCGCTGCCAGCGCACGTGACCGAGGCACTGGGCGCCCTGCAGAAAAAGCTCAGGGATTTCGGAATCCGGATGAAATACACGGACCCGGAAAACATCCACCTCACCCTGAAATTTCTGGGCGATATCCGGGCCTCTGACGTGGAGGCCATTAATGCGCAATTGTCTGCTGCAGCCGCCGGGTTTTCGCCCATGACGCTTTCGGCTGCGGGTCTGGGGGCGTTTCCGAGTATCCGGCGCCCCAGGGTGCTGTGGACGGGTGTTGCCGGCCAGAGCCAAATGCTTGAAGCCCTGCAACAGGAAGTGGAAAACGCCATGGCAGCCATCGGGTTTGAAAAGGAAAACCGGCGGTTTTCCGGGCATTTTACCCTGGGCCGGTTCAAGGGCAAGGCGGATGCAGATCGCCTGGCAGAAGCAATCCGGCAATTCGGGGATTTTGCCACCGATGAATTCGTGGCAGACGCGGTGCACCTGTTTGAAAGCACCCTGACGCCCAAGGGACCCATTTACCGGGTCCTTTCGCACCATCGGCTGGAAGGCAAAGACAAATAGTGCTTAGATGGCATAAATTTGATA
>JBKHJS010000239.1:0-2880 GCA_046537995.1 Desulfobacterales bacterium | reverse complement strand
TTTCTTCTGGCGCGCCCGGCAGGATTCGAACCTGCGGCCTACGGATTCGAAGTCCGGCGCTCTATCCAGCTGAGCTACGGGCGCTTGGGCGGGAGAAAGGGAAAATGGGGTGAGTGATGGGACTTGAACCCATGACCCCCAGGGCCACAACCTGGTGCTCTGCCAACTGAGCTACACCCACCATATGAATCCTGCACCTTTAACAAAAAAACACGGGGTATGCAAGCCATTTCTGGCCGTTGTTGTGTTTCAATATAATACAGTCGCAGGGCCCGTCAAACTTATTATTGACCATATATCCCTTTTTGATTACATATTTTTCTTACCCCCAAAAAAACAGGAGGTCATGGTGAAGCGCTCAACAAAAGCCATTGTACGAATTATTACAGGCGGCGTCGTTTCTGTTATCATATGGCGTCTGTTCCGGCCCGAAGCCGGACCGGCGTTTGCCGCGGGCCTGTTTGTCGCCCTGGTGGGCGCGGCATACGGGCTTGAATACATCCACAACCGCAAAGAATCATAAGGCCGGCAGATTGAAACAGATTGTTCTCGGCACTGCAGGACACATCGATCACGGAAAAACCAGCCTGATCAAGGCGGTCTCCGGAACAGACACCGACCGTCTCAAGGATGAAAAGCGCCGCGGCATTACCATTGAGCTAGGATTTGCCTCCCTGGATCTGCCCAGCGGCCTTCACATCGGCGTGGTGGACGTGCCCGGTCATGAACGGTTCGTGAAAAACATGGTGGCCGGCGCCACGGGTATTGACGTGGTGGTTGTGGTCATTGCCGCAGACGAGGGGGTCATGCCCCAGACCCGGGAGCACATGGAAATCTGCAGCCTGCTGGGCATCCGCTACGGTTTCGTTGTGCTCACCAAAACCGACCTGGTGGATGAAGAGTGGCTGGAGCTGGTCACAGAAGACGTACATGATTTCATGCAGGGCACCTTCCTGGAAGAATCGCCCGTGGTCCCGGTATCCTCTGCAACCGGGGACGGGTTGTCCGAATTTCTGGACACCCTGGACCGCTACTGCATGGCCCTGCCCGAACGCCCGCCTTCGGGCATATTCCGGCTGCCCGTCGACCGGGTCTTTTCCATGAAGGGATTCGGCACCGTGGTGACCGGCACGCTGGTCTCCGGCCACGTCAGCCTGGGCGAACAGGTCATGATCTATCCCTCGGGCATTACCACCAAGGTGCGCGGCGTACAGGTGCACGACCAGTCCGTGCAGACATCCGAAGCCGGGCTGCGCACTGCAGTCAATTTCCAGGGCGTGGACAAGTACGCGGTCAACCGCGGCGATGTCCTGGCCCGGCCGGGCACCCTGATTTCCACATACATGATCGACGTGGAACTCCAGCTGCTTGAAAGCAATACGCGCGCCCTGAAAAACCGGGACCGGGTGCGCTTTCACATCGGCACCAGCCAGGTGCCCTGCAACATCATCCTGCTGGACCGGGAAGTCCTGGAGCCCGGAGAAACCGCCCTGGTCCAGGCCCGGCTGGAAAGGCCGCTTGCCTGCGTGCGTGACGACCGGTTTGTCATCCGGAGCTATTCCCCGGTGCGCACCCTGGGCGGGGGCAAGGTATTAAACCCGGCACCGCAGAAACACAAGCGATTCCGCCGGGAATCCATTGAACGGATCGCGGCGATCCGCCAGGCCGACCCGGAGACCCTGATCGCGGCTCACGTGGCCATGGCCGGCTACCAGGAGCGCTCCTTTACCGAGCTCAAGGTCCTGACCAACCTGGCGGACAAATCCCTGGACGCCGCCCTGGGCAAGCTGCTGTCCGGCCGCATCCTGATCCAGACCGAGCGAAACGAACGCAGGTTCGTGCATTACGATACTTTCGAGGAGTTCCACACCGCGGTTACCGATCGGCTGGCAGCCTATCACAAGGCAAACCCCTTAAAAGGCGGCATGCCAAAAGGCGAGCTGCAATCCAAGTTCCCGGACATTCAGACCGCAAGACTGTTTAACCAGCTTCTCCAGATGCTGATCAAGAACAATGAAATCGTGCAGACCGACGACAGCATCCGGCTTGCCGGCCACCAGGTGACCCTGCAGACAGATCAGACCGATTTAAAGGAAAAAATCCTGGCCGTTTATGCGGAAAAGGGCCTGCAGCCGCCGTATCTCAAGGAGCTGCAGCAGATGCTCAAGGCCGAACCCGCCCAGGTCAAAAACGTGCTCATGCACCTGGTGGACGAAGGCCGCATTGTCAAGGTCAAGGAGGAGCTGTTTTTCCACGCAGACGCAATTGCGGATTTAAAGACACGGCTTGTGGACTTTCTCACAAAAAACCAGGAGATCACACCGGGTCAGTTCAAGGAGATGACCGGGGCTTCCAGGAAATACACGATCCCGTTGTTTGAATACTTTGACGCGACAAACGTCACCCTCCGGGTGGGAGATGTCAGAAAGCTGCGCAAAAAGCCGGGCGTATAACCCGGATAATTTTTACAGGCGCAACGCCGCTGCTTTTCTATCGCTCAGGCAAAAGGAGAAACCATGGAAACACATGGCAGTAATCCGGAACCGATCGAAGAGGAAAAAGAATACCGGAAATTCATCTGGACCCGTCTCCTTTTGGGCATCTGCATCACCATCGGGCTGATCTGGGCGGCCGTGTATTTTGCAGACCGGTTTGTTCCTGAAAAAAGGCCCGCCGAAACACCCGGTGCAAGCATCTCCCAAACCGCGGCCCAGCAAGAAGAATCCAGATCCGCCCGGCCCGCGGAAGAACCGGCGGATAAACAGGCAGAAACCGCGCAGCCGGAGGCCGCACCCGAGCAAAGCGAGCAAGCCCACCCCCCTGAGACATCGCAGCCGGGATCGATCCCTGGCTGTGGGTCACGGAAGGCAGTTTAAACGG
>JBKHJS010000051.1:0-12647 GCA_046537995.1 Desulfobacterales bacterium | reverse complement strand
AGCGCAACGTCAAGTTTTCCTATTATGCCTCTTTCTGGATCAAGGCCTATATCCTCAAATACATGCAGGACAACTGGCGGATGGTTAAAGTCGTGACCACCGAGGGACAGCGCAAGCTGTTTTACAAGCTAAAGCAGGAACGCAGAAAGCTGACTGCCATGGGTATTGATCCGGACAACAAGCGGCTTTCCGAGCGCTGCGGGGTGGAGGAAAAAGATATCGTGGATATGGATCAGCGGCTGCAAAACCGGGATATTTCCCTGGACGCCCCGTTAAATGAAGATTCGGATACGGATTGGGTCGATTTTCTCCGGGTGGATGATGACAAATCGGTTGAAGATGCGGTTTCCGACCGGGAGGTCGACGGCCTAGTCAACAACAAGGTCCTGGAATTCCGGAAAAAGATCCCCTTCCGGGAGCGCGAGATCCTGGATCTGCGGATTTATTCGGATTCCCCCATGACCTTGCAGTCGCTGGGCGATCGGCTGCGCCTGTCCCGGGAGCGGGTCCGTCAGTTGGAAAAACAGATCGTGGAGGACCTCAAAGGTTACCTGGCAACGGAAATCCACGATTTTGACGAATTCGCCCAATACGCATATTCGGCATAATATTTCGATTTTCACAGGAATACCATTGAACCGCCGCATGTTGTTTGTTGACATGCGGCGGTTTTTTTTATAATCATTTTAAGTATGGAAGCCAAGAAGATCGTGATTGTCGAAGATCACCAGTTGTTTCGCGAAGGCTTGAAGGCCATGCTTGACAGCCGCAGCGACCTGGAGGTGGTCGCAGAGGCTGAAGACGGGCTGGAAGCACTGGATATCATCCGCGAAAATCCGCCGGACCTGGTGCTGCTGGATCTGTCCATGCCGCGGCTCGGGGGCATCAGCGTGGTCAAGGAGGTCAAGCGGATGTATCCGGACACGGCCATCCTGGCCCTGACCATTCATGAATCCGACCAGTATGTCCTGGAAGCCTTTAACGCCGGGATCAATGGGTACTGTATCAAGGATGCCAGCAGAGAAGAACTACTGGTGGCCATTTCCAGCGTGCTCAAGGGAAGGACCTATATCAGCCCGGGCATTGCAGACAATGTCATGGAAGGCTATATTGAAGGCCGCAAGCGGCTCAAAAACCGATCGGCATGGGAAAACATCACCCAGCGCGAGCGCGAGGTGCTGAAGCTGCTTGGCGAGGGATATCTGAACAAGGAAATCGCCGAGATGCTTAGTATCAGCGTCAAGACCGTGGAAAAGCACCGGGCCAACATCATGGGCAAGCTCGATCTCCACAGTGCCGCGGCGCTTACCTCGTTTGCCATTGAGCAGGGCCTGGTGCAGAAGCACAATTAGCGGGAAAAATTTTGGTTTTCGCCTGATACAAAGGCTTCTGGTCTTAGCAGGTTCCGGGGTTGGGCTGGGGAAAGCTTGCCCGGACCCGGGTGCCCGCGCCCGGGCGGGAGTCGATTTCAAATTCCCCGCCGCACACATTGGCCCGTTCCCGCATGCCCTGAATTCCGTGCCCGCTCATGGAATCCAGCGCATTGAGCCGGCTCTCCGGATCAAATCCCCTGCCGTTATCCGAAATCACCAATTCAATCCGGTCTCCGGCATTTTTCAGCGACAGCCGGATCGTATCAGGCTGGCCGTGCTTGGCCGCGTTGTTCATGGCTTCCTGGAGAATGCGGTAGATCACGATTTTCAGCGGGTCTTCGATCTCCGCTTCTTCGATCTCGATTTCCTGGTTGATCCGGATGCGGCGGTAAAACGCGTTAAACTCCCGGCAGAACCAGGTAATGGTGGCCAGCAGCCCCAGGTCATCGAGTATGGTCGGCCGCAGGTTTGCCGAGATGCGCTTGGTCTCCTTGATGGTGCCGGTGAGGTAGGAGACGATGTTTTCAAGCGATATCATGTTATCCGGCGGGTTGGCCGGCATGCCGGCCAGTTTTTCCTCCAG
Source organism: Desulfobacterales bacterium (assembly GCA_046537995.1). GTDB lineage: Bacteria > Desulfobacterota > Desulfobacteria > Desulfobacterales > Desulfosalsimonadaceae > Desulfosalsimonas. The sequence continues at coordinate 10,691 of JBKHJS010000051.1, read as the reverse complement.
GCTGAACTTGATGGCTGCAAGGCTGGCCCCGAGGCTGTCATGGAGTTCCTTGGCGATTTTCTGCCGGTCGGATTCCAGGGTGTGGAGCATGCGGTGGGACAGTTGACGGAGTTTTTCCTGGGAGTCCTGCAGTTTGGCTTCTGCCTGTTTGCGTTCTTCAATTTCGTTTTGCAGTGTTTCCACGGTGTGGCGCAGCTCGGCGGTTCGTTCGGCCACGCGTTTTTCCAGGTCCGTGCGGGCGCGCTGCAGTTCAAGCCGTTCCTTTTTGCGCTGGGTGATGTCGTGGAACACGCCGACCGCCCCGGTGATTTCGCCATTCGGGTTGCGGATCGGCGCGGTGTTGACCAGTATGTGGCGGCACTCCTTGTTATGGGTGTAAATCGTGAGTTCATGGTCCACGATCATTTCCCCGTGGAACACGGAGCGAGACATGGGCAGGTCCACCGGGTCATAGGGTGCCGAAGCGTCGGCAATCGCGGATTCTATATCTTCTGGACAGTCTGTGAGCGATTGCTGGTATAATTCCTTGGCTGCCGGGTTGGTCATGACGATCCGGCATTCTTCGTCTGCCACGATAATGGCTTCCGGGGCGTTGTTGATGATTGCCTGCAGGGCGGTGCGCTCGGTTTCGAGTTGATTTAACAGTCGGGTGCCCTCGGTTTCATCCCGGGCCACGGTTACCGCGCCCACGATTTCCCCGTTTCGCAACAGGGGCACGGCATTAAATTCGTAAACCCGCTGCGTTCCGCGTACATCGGTGCGAAGGTATTTTTCCGACCGGACCGGGCTGCCGGAAAGTGCCCTTTTGCACGGTAGCTGATCAAACGGCACAGGCCGGCCGTTTGAGTAGAGCAATCCCTTTTTTTGGATAAAGGTTTTCCAGGACATGCCCTCTGGGTCGAATCCCATCATTCGAATGGCGGCCGGATTGGCCATGATCGGGGTTCCGGAGAGGTCGTATACGATTACCGGTTCGGCAAGCGCTGAGAACACCTGCGACATTTCCACTGTCATGTGCTCCGATATCCGCCGCGCCCGGAATCGCTGCAGGGCAAGCGAGGTAAAAGATGCCAGCTGAATGAGAAGCGCTTCTTCGGTTTCACCGGTTTCGCGCAGATCCCATACCACCAGCAGGCCCCGGGTCTTATTTTGTTCGTTAAAAATCCGGGCGCAGATCATGCCGCAGAGGGTAGACGGATCGGCTGCCGGGGTCTGTGTTAAGCCGGGGAGCGGGTATTCTGACAGCCGCACCGCCTGCTGATGTTCCATGAGATTCTGAAGTGCACTGCACTGAAGCGGGCTTAAAACCTGTTGGATCTCATTTTGTGAAACCCGGTCCGGTCCGGATGTGTAATACTGCCGGACCTGCAGGCTGCCATCTGCGCCCGGCGCGAATTCACAAAATGCGGAAAACCGGCAGCCGGTAATCCCGGCGGCTGCCTGGAGCGCCTTTTGAACAACCGCTTCTTCGTCTGCCGCGGCAACAATGGCATTGGACGCCCGGATCCATGCCTGCAGGCTTTTACTGTCAGGCTGCGGTCCCTGCCTTTGTTCCTGCGTGCCTGTTAATGCGGGGGAATAATAGGAAAAACCGGCGATGCCGCCGTCGGGCTCCCGAAGGGCCATAACTTTGCAGAACAAAGGGTGCGGAACTTTTTTAAGGTTGCCGGTTGCCGGGATTTCCTGAAAACCGCCGGTGCCTGCATCCGTGGAATCGATGCTCCGGCCCGTTGCCCAATGATTGTTTCCTGGCAGAATCCGCTGGATATCCAGACTTGTCAGGTCCGTGTCATGGTCAAGGCCAAGCATTTTTCGGGCAGTACGGTTGAGATAGAGCAGTTTGCCCGATGCCTCGGTAACAGCTGCAAGGTCTTCTGCATCTTCAACAAGTGTGGCAATCAGGTCATGCATTTTCCCGGCCGGTATGCGCAATAAATTTGATTTTTCTTTAAATCCGGCGCCGGAGGCTGATTTGCGCCCCCGGCTTGCCGCGGCAGTCTTTCGGCAGCTTATTTGAAAATATAATTCTTTTTCCATGGATCGCGAACATTTCTTCGCAGGTCTGCCAGTGCCCGGTATAAGGCGCCGCAGGCCAGTTCGGCGCAGTGATGCGATTCCGCCGGCAGGGTTTGGAGATACTGGATAATATCCTGCGGGGTGATGCCCCAGGCCTCGCTCATGGTTTTGCCCTCGATCATCCGGGCCAAGGTGTTGGCACATGCCCGGGTGTTAATGCAGCCGTCAATGCGAAAAGAAATATCCGATATTCGTTCGCTGGCCGCGCATAAAAACACTTCCACGGTATCGCCGCAATCGCCCGTATTTTTGCCGTGTCCGTCCGGGTTGTGCAGGGTTTCCATATAATCGGCGCAAAACGCCATTTCCAGGTACTGCTCGGAGTGGTCGTTGAAAAAATCGAATTTGGCGTCCATTTGGCTTCCTGTTTTTGGGTTTTTGAACTCCGGGATCAGGAAGTTTTCTTACATTATTTTGCCCGGATTCGTCAAACAGGAATACACTGCCGGACTATATGGCGGGAGTGGGGCGATATGCGATTGTCACTGCGGCGGGGCGAAACAGGAGGATGTTGGATGTTTGGTGTTTTTATTCCTCTTTGCGATGGCACTGGGCGCACTGGACCGGGCCGGCTTTTTGCTCCAGGTGACAGCTTTTGCACTGCAGGTGGTAGACCCGGATGAGCTCCAGCCGGCCGGAATCCCCTTCAAGATGGCACGATGAGCATTCCATGCCGATGGAGGCCTGGTCCTGGCGTTCGCCGTCTTCATACATATGGTGGCAGGTGTTGCAGGATTCGATGTCTGCGGCTTCATTGTGCGCATCATGGGCAAAAGAGACCGCGGGGCGCGTATGCTTCTCAAAGCCGCTGTCTTTTACTTCCGTGATATAGTCCTGTGCCCACACGGCAGCCGCCAGAAAAAGCAGCGCGGGAAACGTCAGCCAGAGAATCTTTGCACGTAGATTGCTCATAAACGCCTTATTCCTTTTGGATGCATTCGTACAGGATGTCTCCGAGAAATTTGAGTTCCAGGCCGAGTTCATATTGACGGATAATGTCTTCAAGTCCCCCGTGGCAGTTGTGGCAGGGGGCGATCACGACTTCTGCGCCCTTTTCCTTTGCTGCCGCCAACTGGTCTGCCTTGACCCGGCTGCTTTGCACGCGCTTGTTTTTAAACGGCGGGCCGCAATTGATCACACCGCCGCCGGCCCCGCAGCAATAGTTGTGTTCCCGGTTGGGTTCGAGCTCGATAAATGTTTTGCAGCTCTGGTTGACAACGTAGCGGGCCGTCTCATGAAGGCCCCGGCCCCGGACAATGTTGCAGGGATCATGGAGCGTAACAGGCGTTTCGAATTTTTCGGCAATTTTGAGCCGTCCCTGCTCCAGCATTTCGCTGTAGAAGGAAATGGCGTGGATCATTGGCAGCGGCGGCATTTTCCACCCCAGCAGCCGGTTGCCCACGTCATAGACCGAACGGAAGGCATGTCCGCATTCGCCCATGACGATCCGCTTGGTCTTCAGGCGCAGCGCGGCTTCAAAGTGCACCTTCTTCAGGCGTGCTGTCATTTCCGAGTCCCCGGTATACATGCACATGTCGCTGTTGTCCCATCCGGGAGTAGCCGGCATGGTCCAGTCCACTCCGGATGCATGCATGATTACGGCCATCTGGTAGATGAGCTGGGCGCGGAATTTGGGCTCCGGGCCGATTACCGAGTAAAATATATCCGCGCCTTCCTTTTCAATGGGAATCCGCAGATCCGGGATTTCGTCGCGGGCTTCTTCCTCCTGCCACTGCAGGGTGTCGATCCACTCATCGTCCCGCACCCACATCTGGTTGAAAGTGGCGGCATGGCTGTGGGCGGTATCCTGGATATACTGGGGCACCACTCCCAGTCGGTGACAGGCGCGCCGGACAAAGAGCATCAGGTAGGCCACGTCAATGCCGAACGGGCAGTATATCATGCACCTGCGGCACAGGTTGCATTCCGTATAGGCAATTTCAGATGCCCGCTTTATGAAATCCACATCCAGGTTGGCTCTCCGGGACAGGATTCTGGATACGGTCTGCTTGACCTTGCCCGCCGGGGAATATCTGGGATCGCGATCGTTGGACAGGTAGTGATGGCAGGCATCACTGCAAAGGCCGCAATGCACGCAGGCATTGGTGTAAGCTTCAAGCCGGGCCCCGCCCTCGGTCTCTATCAGGCCGTTGAACACGGCCCGGATTTTTTCCGGGGTCAGTTTTTTTGCCCCTTCCTCGATGCCGACATCATGTATGCGATTTTCTTCGGCTGCGGCTTGGGAGTCTTCTGATGTTTTCATGGTCATGGCCTGTGTAATCTCGCGTAGACATTTGTTTTACTTACCAGTCCTTGGCCCTGCGCACACCCCCGGCTTCCGAGCCGGCATACCCACGGGTAAAGGGAAACAGCGCCATGTGAAACAGTCGGGTAAAGGGCAGGCAAATCAGCATCAGCTCGCCGCTGAGCATGTGAATGATGCCTGCGGCTTCAAATCCGTACCACTGGTGGTAAGCCCAGAAGCCAGTAACAAAAGGGGCAGCCACCACCAGGAGCAGCACGTAATCACCGGGCGTGGACAGGTACCGGACATCTCTTTTGACAATCCGGCGGGTCAGAAAAAATACGCAGCCGAGGATGACCAGTATTGTCATGATGTCTGCGGCCGCATTGGGCAGGTATGCCCATCCGATTGCCCAGGATTCCGCGATCAGGATCACGTGAGCCGCAAGGAAAATGGGGGTGATGATCAGGCAGATGTGGAAGGCGAAAGCCACGACGGTCATCACCGGACGGTCCCGCATGCTCTTGCTGGCAAAAGGGAGGATCCAGTGGAGAATCGAGCGCAGGGCGTAATAAAAACTGAAATAGTGGTATACCACCGCATCTTTTTTGCGGGCCGTAATCGCCATGCGAATCAGCCGCCACAGTGTGCCCCCGACAAATACGATCAGGGCGATCCATACGAGAATTCCGCTGGCAAGAGGGTAAATTTCATGCATAAACAGCGGCTCCTTTCCTATGGGACCGGGCGGTCCACTTCCAGTACCTGCCGGCAGTATTGGCCGCCCTGGTTTTCCGGCAGCACGCCTTTGACCAGAAGCCGGGTTCCGTCCGGGCTGAATACCGGCTGCCATGCGGCGGAAAATACCTGGTCGATGGGATGCCCGTCAATAAAAATGGTGTAATTGCCGCCTCTTTCAACCTTGGCGGCCACGTGACTGCCGTCCGGGCTGAACACGGGCTGCCAGGCCATGTCAAACGCCGTGTCCCAGATCCGGTCGTCAACAGCGATATACCATTTCCCGTCTGATTTTCCCAGGCAGGCAATATGATTGCCGTCCGGGCTGTAGATCGCGTCTGTAACCGCTTCGTTAAACCGGATTGCCCAGGCCCGGTCGTCCTCGGCAATGGTCCATTTTCCGAATTCCGGGGCTGCCACTGCCGCGATGTGACTGCCGTCCGGGCTGTACATGTGGTGCCAGAGCTGTTTGTATCCCCGGTACCATATGAGTTCTTCATCTCTGGCCAGGCCCCAGCCGCCGGGGATCTTTACCGGTGCTGTCACGGAATTGTCTGCGGGATGAAAACGGGGGGCCCATACGCTTGAAAATCGTTTTTCCCAGGTTTTGCCGTCCACGGCAATCGTGTAGTCATACAGGTTGGTGCGGATTTCCGCGGCTACGTGGCGGTTGTCGGCAGAAAAGCTTAACTCCCAGACGTTTACATACTGCTGCTGCCAGGCTTCTCCGTTTACGGCAACCGTAAAGCAGCCTTCCTGGAATTTCTGAATATCGGCTTCCGGAAAGGTGGTGCTCTGCACCACAGCAGCCGTGCTTGTGCCGTCCGGACTGACGATCAGGTGGTTTAGGGCAAGAAATTTGTTTTTCCAGGGCCTGTCATCGGTGACGGCAAAATAGCGCAGTTCTGATTGCGCAGCCACCGTCACATGGGAGCCTGTGTTGGCAAAACAAGTGTCCCAGACAAATTCGTACCAGTTTTCCCACGGCACGCCATCTATGGCCACCGTCCACATGGCCGTGTCCGATACCAGGGCCGCCGGCCGATGATCCGGTGTAAAGCGCAAATACCAAACCTTGTCAAACGTGTTTTCCCAAAGACGGCCGTTTACGCAGACAGTGTATGCTTCTTCCCCGGATCTGACAATGGCGGCGATTTTTTCGCCGTCTGCGCTGACATACGGCTCTTCCATGTAGTCATACGTCTTGTGCCATGCCCCGAAATCTCCGATCTCCCTTGTGGCGGGCGTCCAATCCCAGTTTTCCCGTTGCTGCATGTATTACTCCCCGGAGTTTTTAAACGGTTTTGGCTATCATTGTAAGCTTACACGATATAGGCTGTATGATCAAGTGTTGTCGGACAAAATGCCGCCGCATTTACTTGTCGGCCATTTTCCCGGCGATCTGTGCAACCCGGGCCCCGAGCCGAGCCGCATTTTCCTGTGTTTCTGCATCCGGCTTGCCGGCACAGGCAGTGCCGTAGTGGCCGGTGGCGGTCATGGGATCGCCCACGATAACCATGCCGTATATGAGCAGGCACTGGATGATTGCGATCATGGTGGTTTCCTTGCCACCGCTGGGATCCCCGGAAGTGGCAAATGCCGCGCCGACCTTGCCTTCCATTTTTTTCCGGATGCCCACGAAATCGTCAAATACCTTTTTAAGCCCCGCGGCCATGCCCCCGAAGTATACCGGGGAGCCGGCAATGATGCCCGCGGCGTTTTGGAAGTCTTCCCGGGAGACCTCCTTGGTGGACCTGACCAGGGCGCTTGTGCCCGCCACGGATTCCACGCCGCCGGCTATGGCCTCGGCCAGTTTTTTCGTGTTGCCGCCCTTGGAATAATAAAGCACCAGTATCTGCATTGTCTGCGCCTCCCTGGTTGCCCGGATTTATATGACTCGGGATTTTTTATTATATAGCCCATTTTAGCGGTCCGTACAATATTTAAAGTTTTCGAAATATTGTTGAAGATGTGTTAATAACTGATTAGACTCGGAATTGACAGCGGCATCAAGTCGTGTCACAGGTTGATTCATTGTCATTGAAAAGGCTTTTGGGCTGAATCCGGGCGTGCAGGGCCTGTAGATGTATCACCTAAAAAAACAAGGATAACGGCACATGACACAAAACCCGCTCAAGCTGGTTTCCTGGAATGTCAACGGTCTGCGGGCTGTTATGAAAAAGGGTTTTTCGGACGCACTGAAAAAACTGGATGCAGATATTGTGGCCCTGCAGGAGACCAAGCTGCAGGAGGATCAACTGACCGCGGCCATGCGCCGGGTGCACGATTATGATGCCTATTTCTGCCATGCCAGTGTCAAAAAAGGATACAGCGGCGTGGCGGCCTATACGCGTATCAAACCCGATCAGGTCAACTACGGTATCGGGGTGGAGCGATTTGACAATGAGGGGCGCATCATTGAAATGGATCTGGGGGATGTGATCTTTTTCAACGTGTATTTCCCGAACGGCCAGATGAGCGATGAACGCCTGCAGTATAAACTCGATTTTTACGAGGCGTTTTTCGCTCATGCCGATGACTGCCGCAAGCGTGGATACAGCGTGATCGTCACCGGGGATTTTAATACCGCCCATAATGAAATTGATCTGAAAAACCCAAAGGCCAATGCCGCTCGATCCGGTTTTCTGCGTATCGAGCGGGATTGGATGGATCATATCGTCAACAGGGGGTATGTGGACACTTTTCGCGCCCTTTATCCGGACACCGTGAAATACTCCTGGTGGACCTATCGGTTTAACGCCCGCCAGAACAACGCCGGGTGGCGGATCGATTATTTTTTCGTTTCCAGGGACCTTTTTGACAGCGGCCGGGTGCAGGACGCCTTTATTGACAACAGCATTTATGGTTCGGATCACTGCCCGGTGGGCCTGGTGGTAAACATCTGATCCCGGCTTCCCGTCCGCAGTCAGCCAAAGCGCCCGGAAAAGTCCCGGGCGCCGGGCAGGCCTTTATTAGCCCCTTCATTAAAGCTGTTATTTTTTGAACCCCTCCAGGCCCATGTTCGGGTCGAGTTGCACTCCCAGGGAGTTAAGGGTCATGGAGACCAGGTTGTAATTGCCCACGGCAAAAATCAGGTCCATCATCTGCTGATCCGTGTAGGTCTTTTTTAATTCATTCCACGTGGCATCCGAGATAAAGGCGTCGTCTTTTAATTCATCGGTTGCCCGCAGCAGGGCCCGATCCAGATCTGACCAGCCTTCTGCATCCGGTCCAGACTGGATCCTGTCGATTTCTTCGTCGGTAAGGCCCGCTTTCCTGCCGATGATCACGTGCTGGGCCCATTCGTATTCCGCGCGGCACAGCCACCCGATGCGCAGGATCACAAGTTCCCGCTCCCGGGCGGGCAGGGTTGATTTGTTTAAAACATGGGCGGCAAACACCAGCCATCTTTCCAGCAGCTTGGGGTGATGCGCCAGGGTTTTGTGAATGTTGATGGGCTGGTCAAACGAGGCGCGCTCAACAATTTCGCGCTGCTGGTCGTCCATTTCGGACATCTCAAGGGCCGGCACTCTGGGTTTGGACAATCTCATGGGTTCCTCCTTGGTTCCGGAATCGGGATTGATTTTTTGATTATCTGAAATCCATCATGCCTGCCGGATCCGGGTTTGGCAACAGGGGTTTGCGGAAAAAGTCATTTACGCGGACCGGCTCAGGCGATCGCGCCGCTGTTGCGCCGGGAGCACGGCCTTTCTGAGGCGGACGGATTTCGGCGTGATTTCCACCAGCTCGTCTTCCCGGATAAAGTTGATGGCCCGCTCAATGGTCATGGCTCTGACCGGGGAGAGCACCACTGCATCGTCCTTTCCCGAGGCCCGTACGTTGGTCAGCTTTTTTTCCTTGCACGGGTTGACGTTGATATCCACTTCCCGGTTGTGTTCGCCGATAATCATTCCTTCGTAGCACTGCTGACCCGGCGGTATGAAAAGCACGCCCCGGGGCTCCAGGTTAAACAGGGCATACGGCACGGCCGGGCCCTGCCGGTCTGCGATAATGGAGCCGGTATACCGGCTGGGAAAATCGCCCCGGTAGGGCTCATATCCCGCAAACCCGGCATTCATGATGCCCGTTCCGCGGGTGTCTGTGAGAAATTCGTCGCGATAACCGATAAGCGCCCTTGCCGGAACGGAAAATTCCATCCGGATCCGGCCGGTGCCGTTGTTGACAAGATCGATCATCCTGCCCTTTCGCACGGAGAGTTTTTCCGTGACCACGCCCAGGTGGTTTTCGCCGCAGTCGATGAAAAGATTTTCAATCGGTTCCAGTGTCTGCCCGTTTTCGTGTTTATAAATCACTTCCGGCCGGCCCACGCAGAATTCAAAGCCTTCCCGCCGCATGGTTTCAATCAGGATGGCAAGCTGGAACTCCCCGCGACCCTTGACAACGAACCGGTCCCGGTTGCCGGTGTCCTCCATCCGGATGGCCACGTTCATCAGGGTCTCCTTGACGAGCCGCTCCCGGATCCTGGCGGACTGGACGAATCTGCCCTCTTTGCCGCTAAACGGCGAATCGTTGATGGTAAAGACCATGGAAATCGTGGGTTCGTCCACGTTAATGCGCGGCAGGGCCTTTGGCCGGTCGCTGGTGCAGATGGTATCGCCGATGGCCACTTCTTCAATGCCGGATAAAATCACTATATCCCCGGGATCGGCCGCGCCCACCGGCTTCAGGGCGGTTCCCCGGTAGATCTGCAGGCGTGTCACCTTAAGCGGTACAGGCCGGTTTTCTCGGTTGATGCAGACCAGATGATCGTTTGCGCGGACGCTACCGTTGGTTACCCGGCCCACGGCCAAACGGCCCAGGTAGTCGGAATATCCCAGATCCGAGACCAGCATCTGAAAGGGTTCGTCCGGGTCGTATGCGGGCGGGTCGATTTCCGCGAGGATCGTGTCAAAAAGAATATGCAGGTTGTCGGTCTTATCGCTCAGTTCCTTTTTGACGATCCCGTCCCTGCCGATGGCGTAAAGGCAGGTAAAGTCCATCTGCGCATCTGTTGCACCCAGGTCGATAAACAGGTCGTAGAGTTCATCTAAAACCGCATCCGGCCGGGCATCCTTGCGATCGATTTTGTTGATGATCACGATGATGCCCAGACCCGCCTCCAGGGTTTTTTTCAGGACAAACCGCGTCTGGGGCAGGGGGCCTTCAGAGGCGTCCACGAGCAGAAGCGCCCCGTCGGCCATGGAAAGCGCCCGTTCGACTTCGCCGCCGAAGTCCGCATGTCCCGGGGTGTCGATAATGTTGATGCGGGTATCGTTCCACATCACCGAGCAGTTTTTCGCGGCAATCGTGATGCCGCGCTCCCGCTCCAGGTCCATGTTGTCCATTATCCGTTCGTCCACTGCCTGGTTTTCGCGGAAAACTCCGCTCTGCCGGAACATGGCATCCACCAGCGTGGTCTTGCCATGGTCCACGTGGGCGATGATGGCAAGGTTTCTTAAGTGCTTGTTTTTCATTTCCTGGTCCAATGGCGCATGCGCCTATTAAAAATATACTGAAATTCATGCAAAATTAACTTTTTCCCGGTAAAATGCAGAAGGCAAAAAGCGGGGGTATCGTGAAGCAGTGAAACGCAATATATCCATTTCTGCCACAAATACAAGCGTTTTTTAAT
>JBKHJS010000050.1:0-12665 GCA_046537995.1 Desulfobacterales bacterium | reverse complement strand
TGGGCGCCTCCGGGGATCTGACTCCCATGTCTTACGTGGCAGCCGTGCTTATGGGCGAAAGACAGGTGTTTTACCAGAGACGGCAAATGCCTGCCGCACAAGCCCTTGCAGAGGCGGGCATTGCGCCTCACCGGTTTTTCCCCAAGGAGCCGCTTGCCATCATGAACGGCACGGCCATGATGACCGGAATTGCCGCCATTGTCCTGGACCGGGCGGCAAAAATAGCAAATGCCGCCGCTTGCGCCACCGCGCTGTGCATTCATGCCATCGGCGGAAATTCGCATCATTATCATCCGGCCATATCCAGGGCAAAGCCGCATCCCGGCCAGAAGGATGCAGCCGCCGGGATTGCCGAACTGCTTTCCGCTGAAGCTCCGCCGGAAAGCTTTGCCGTAAACGGGCCGGAAACGCTGCAGGACCCGTATTCCGTGCGCTGCGCCCCCCAGGTCATCGGAGTTCTCACAGACGCCCTTGACTGGGTGCGCCAATGGGTGAAAATCGAGGCAAACAGCGCAAACGACAATCCGTTATTCGATCCCGAATCCGGCAGCGTGCTCATGGGCGGCAATTTTTACGGCGGACACGTGGCATTTGCCATGGACGGCCTCAAAAGCGCCCTGGCATCCGTGGCGGATATGGCCGACCGCCAGGTGGCGCTCATGGTGGATGCCAATGTCAACCGGGGGCTGCCCGCGGACCTGGTCGGCGTGGAAGATTCCGAAAAACCGTTTCATCACGGTTTCAAGGCCATGTCCATAAGCGCTTCGGCACTTGCTGCAGAAGCGCTCAAGCAGACCATGCCAGCGGCTTCTTTTTCCCGGTCCACGGAGTCACACAACCAGGACAAGGTGAGCATGGGCACGATTGCGGCCCGTGATGCAAAACGCATTTGCGAACTGGCGGAAAAAACAGTTGCCATCTGCATGCTAGCCGGCATTCAGGCCTGCGAACTCCGCGGAAACCTGGAACAACGCACAAAACTGGCCGAACTGGTCAGCAGACTCCGCGAAATCGCGCCGCCGACCATTGCCGACCGCCCCATGGATACGGATATCAACAGCCTTTCATCTGCAATCGCAGACTCCGGAATTTTTGCATCCGCCCCTTGATAATGCCCATATTTTCAGCGGCAGCGCCGTATTTTTTTGTCAAACCAACCAGACAGGCCGAAAATCAAATGGAAAAAACCGATTCGGACAAAACCTGTGAACGCAAATTCGAGGTGCCGTTTCACGATCTGGATCCCATGGAGGTAATGTGGCACGGCAATTACTTCAAATACTTTGACATCACCCGGGACGCGCTGTTTCGCCAGCTCGGCGTGGACCTCTATCGGGTATACAGGGACACACAGTATATCTTCCCCATTATCCGGACCAGCATCAAGCACGTCTTGCCCCTGCGCTTCAGGGACGAGTTCATCTGCCGGGCAACGTTAAAGGAGGTCAACTACAAGATCACGATCGCATTTGAGATCCGGCTTGTCGAAGACAACCGTGTCAGCGCCAGGGGCAAAAGCGAGCAGGCGGCAATCAAAATCCCGGAAATGGAGACCATGCTCCGGATACCCGATAACATTCGCGAGGCACTGGGATTTTAGAGATGAATCAAAACAGAAGTGCCGCAGAAGCATTTATTACCGGATATGAACGGCTGGGCGCCTGGTCCGGCGTACTCGACGAAATCAATGTTTTCCCGGTGGCAGACGGGGACACGGGCCGCAATCTCATGATCAGCCTGGCTCCGCTGCGGGGAATCCGGGACCGGGATCCGGCCGAGACCCGCCGCCGGCTCCTGTTTGCTGCCAGGGGCAACTCCGGCAACATTGCCGCCAGGTTCGTGGTCGAACTGCTCGGCGCCGAATCCATCCATCAATTGGCGGGCGCGGCAAGGACCGGCTCCAAAAACGCCCGCAGTGCTGTTCACGACCCCAGGCCCGGAACCATGCTCACCGTGCTGGACCGGTTTGCAGATGCGCTGGCGGACCCGGAAAACCGGGAAGACAGCGAAAACTTCCCGGAGTCGGTGATCGATCATATCCAGACCGCGGTACACGAAAGCCCGGAGATGCTGCCGGAGCTCAAAGAAGCCGGCGTAGTGGATGCCGGCGCCCTCGGGATGTTTCTGTTCCTGGAAGGATTTTTAAACTGCTTTTACGGCGGGGCCGATACTTTCCGGCCGGTTTCAGATATTTTCGGCGACAGCCTGAAAATCCGCGCAGACTTTGATCAGTCGGCGAACAAGGGCTATTGCGTGGATTTCGTGGTACGCATGGACGAAAAAGCCGGCCGGCCAGAAGATCGGATCGCGGATACCGACGACAGTGCCCTTGTCTATACGTACCAGGATTACGCAAAGGTCCATCTGCATACAAACGATGCAGCGGGCCTGAAGCAAAGGGTCAAAGACATGGGGGACATCGTTGAGTGGAACCAGGACGATCTTGCCCGGCAGACCGCGGATTTCCGCATACCCGCAGCCAGGGGAGCGGTCCACATTGCCACGGACGCGGCCGGATCGCTTACCCGGGAGCAGGCCAGACGCCTGGGGATCACGCTGCTGGAAAGCTACGTCACCCTCGGCGAAACCTGCGCGCCGGAGACCTGCATAGATCCGGAGATCCTGTATCATGCCATGCGCGACCGGGTCCCGGCTTCCACTTCCCAGGCCTCGGTATTTGAACGCCATCAACATTACGAACAACTGCTGGCCCGGCATCAAAACGTGCTTTACCTGTGCGTGGGCTCGGTATACACAGGAAATTACCGGGTGGCAACGCAGTGGAAAGCGCAGCACGACCCGGAAAACCGACTTACGGTTATTGATACCGGGGCAGCCTCGGGACGGCTTGCCGCTGCGGTCATTGCAACCGCCAGGAACGCCGCCCGCGCGGAAACTGCCGACCAGGTGATCGCCTTTGCACAAGCGGCAGCGGAAAAAAGCGGGGAATACATCTTTCTCGACGAACTCAAATACCTGGCCGCGGGCGGCCGGATGTCGAAAACCGGCGCCTTTTTCGGGGACATGATGCACGTAAAGCCGGTGATCACGCCCACGCCGCACGGAGCGGAAAAAGTCGGCATTGTCAGAAACACCCGGGCCCAGATCCGGTTCGCTCTCGAGCGGCTCAGCCGGGAGCTGCGGGACGAACCCGAATCCCTGGTGCTGCTTGAATACACGGATAACCGCAAATGGGTTGAAGATCGGGCCATGACAGAAATCCGCCGGGTTTTTCCGAAGGCGGAAATCTGGGTGCAGCCGCTTTCGCTGACCTCGGGCGTGCATATCGGTCCCGGGGCCTGGGCCGTGGCCTACTACGGGCGGCAGCCGGAACAGGGGGATGAAGGCTGAATGGATCGTTTTTCATCAAGCACTGAAGCCCGGCATCCGCTCGGCAAAAAAGACCGTTTCGCCGTGGTGATCCCGGCTTACAACCACGCCCGTGCCGTGGAAAAGGTCATCGCGGAAGCCCTGGAACTCGGGTTGCCCCTATTTGTCGTGGATGACGGATCCACTGACAACACTCGTGAACGCATCTGCCGGTTTTCAGCTATCCGCATCATTACCCACGAAAAAAACCTCGGCAAAGGGGCGGCACTCATGGCCGGTTTTTCAGAAGCCTCGCAGATCGCGGACTGGGCGATTACCATGGATGCCGACGGCCAGCACGACCCGCGGGATGCGAAAATCCTGATCCGGGCTGCCCGGCAATACCGAAAAGCCCTGATCGTGGGGCGCCGCACCGGCATGGACGGTCCCCACGTGCACTGGACCAGCCGGTTTGGCAGAAAATTTTCCAATTTCTGGGTGCGCGCCTCGGGCGGCCCGAAAATCTCGGATTCCCAGAGCGGATTCCGGATCTATCCGCTGCCCGAGGCTCTGGCCTGGCAGGCAAGGGCCAGGCGTTTCGAATTCGAGGTGGAAATCCTGGTGCGCGCCCACTGGCAGGGCGTGCCCGTTGTCGAGGTGCCCGTGGGTGTGAGTTACCTGCCGGCCGGCCAGCGCATTTCCCATTTCCGGCCGTGGCGGGATTTTTTCAGAAACGCGAAAACCTTTACCGGCCTGATCGTGCGCAGATTTTTCAAAAGGCCGGTCAAAACCGTGCCCGATAACAAAGCGTGAAGCCATTGCCCCTGCTGTCCGGACATAAGCCCCTGAAAGGTTTCGTGTTTGCAGTTGTCCTTGTACTGACTGCTGCTGCGGTGATCTCCCTGTTTAACCTTCGGTTTGAAACCGATATTATCAATTCCCTGCCCCGGGGCAACGCCGTAATTGACCATGGCGCATACGTGCTTGCGCATCATCCTTATCAAAACCGGATTTTTATTGACCTGGCCCTGGATGAAAAAAACCCGGACAAGCTGGTGGCTGCCGCGCAAAGCCTTGAAACCCGGCTGGAAAAAAGCGGAGTGCTTCAAACCGCCGGCACAAAGGAAATGGGCAGGCTTTTTCCCAAACTCATGGCGCACGTGGCAGAAAATCTTCCCGTGTTGTTTACGGCCGAAGAACTGGAAAATGAAATCGCACCGATACTGCAGGAAAACAGCGTAAAACAGCGGCTCAGAGAAAATCTGTCCGGACTGTTTACCATGGACGGCATGGGCCGTTCCGATCTGGCCGTAAAAGACCCGCTGGGTCTAAGTGCCCGGATACTGGAAAAACTGCAGCATCTCGTGCCCGCCCAGGAAATACGGTTTTACAAGGGCCAGCTCCTGTCTGCGGACGAAAAACACGTGCTTGTCATTGCCAACCCGAAGGAAACCGCCACCGGGGCAAAATCGGCCCATGAAATCGATGAAACCATCGAAGAAGCCACGCAAGCGCTGAAACAAAAATACCGGGATACAGAGGCGGATTTCACGGTCACTTCGGTGGGTGCCTACCGGGCGGCAATCGACAATGAAACCACTGCCAGGGCGGACACCAAAAACGCCCTGTTTTTCGCAACTCTGGGGATTGCATGCCTTTTGATGCTCGCCTTTCCAAGGCCCTATATCGGTCTGCTTGCTTTTCTGCCGGCCGCGTTCGGCACCGTGTGCGCGCTTGCCTTTTATTCCATCTGGCACAGTTCGATTTCCGTTATGACAATCGGTTTCGGGGCCGCCATCATCTCCATTACTGTGGATCACGGAATCTCCTATTTGCTGTTTCTGGATCAGCCGCACGAGACAAAGGGAAAGGCCGTTTCCCGGGAAGTGCGCGCCGTGGCACTGCTGGCCGCCCTGACCTCGGTGGGGGCCTTTTTCATGCTGAGTTTCAGCGGGTTCCCGGTTCTCGGAGAAATCGGGCAATTTGCCGCCTTTGGCATTGCATTTTCTTTTTTATTCGTCCATTCCTGCTTTCCGCTGCTTTTTCCCAGGTTAAAGGCCGCCGGGCGATCGGGCGGATTTTTCCTGCAGGCGGCAGTCGACCGGATCTCCGGCGGCGGCGGCCGGTACAAGCCCTTGCTTGCGCTGATGTTTGTGGCGGTCATGGCGGTTTTTGCCGATCCGGATTTCAACCTGGACATCGCGGAGATGAATACGGTGAAAAAGCAGACCATTGCCGCGGAAAACCTGATCTCGGAAGTCTGGGGTCAGCAGCTTTTTGACAAGGTATACCTGATGGCAGAGGCCCCGAACCTGAGTTCCCTGCAGAAGCAAAGCGACCGGCTCGCCCGGTCCATGGACGGGCAAATCGAAACCGGCACCCTTTCATCGGCCTTTTTCCCTGCTGCGGTGTTTCCGGGAAAACAGCGCTGCCAAAACAACCTGGCGGCCTGGAAAAAATTCTGGCAGGAGCATGACCGCAAGGGCCTGGAAAGAGAAATCCGCCGGGCCGCATCCGCCCTGGGCATGCCCGGATCTGCATTCTCAGGCGTCTACGAGGCCGGAAAATCGCCCTGCAACGGCGGACTGACCATTGCCCCCGAATTCCACGAAATGCTCGGAATCCATCATTTTCCGGCAACCGATTCCTGGATGCTGTTTTCCGCGCTGACCCCGGGGCCGGCCTATGACCCGCAGGGGTTTTTTAACAAATATTCCGGCAAAAACCAGGTCCGCGTGTTTGATCCGGATTATTACTCCGCCACCATCAGCGAGTTTCTTTCACAGACCTTTGCGCGGATGCTGATTGTCATCGGCATCAGCGTCACCATCCTGCTGCTGCTGTTTTTCATGGACCCGGTGCTCACCGGGGTTGCGCTTTTGCCCATCGGCTTTTCCCTGATCTGCACCCTCGGGGTGCTGTCCCTGCTCGGGCTGCCGCTAAACATCCCGGGACTGATGCTCTCGGTGGTCGTGGTGGGCATGGGCCTGGACTATTCCCTGTACATGGTCCGCGCCTTTCAGCGCTACCGCGATGAGCATCACCCCTACCAGGCCCATATCCGCATGACCGTTTTTCTTGCCGGGGCTTCCACGCTCATCGGCTTCGGTACACTGGCTATGGGCGAGCACAACCTGATGACAAGCATGGGCCAGGTGCTTGTCATCGGCATCGCCTTTGTGATGGCAGGCACATTTACCCTGCTGCCACCGTTTCTCCGCTACCTGTTCCGGCCGGTGCAGTTTTCGGGGCAACCGGCACGGCCGGGCTCCAGCGTTCATAAAAAGCGGATCAGGGCGCTTTACCGGCACCTGGAAGCATACCCGCGCATTTTTTCCCGGTTCAAACGCCGGGTCGATCCCATGTTTGCAGAACTGCCCGAATTGATTCGAGATCCGGCCGTGGTTATTGATATCGGCTGCGGATTCGGTGTTACTGCGGCCTGGATGCGCGCAATGAATCCGGAGATACGCATTTACGGCGCTGACCCGGACCCGGAACGAGCCCGGATTGCCGACCGGATTGTTGAGCCGCACGGAAAAATATACACGGCTGCCGCACCCGACCTGCCGGATTTTCAGGTGCAGGCGGGCCTGGCGCTGATGCTCGACATGATCCATTATCTCTCGGATTCCCAACTGGCGGCCACGTTGCAGAAAATCCGCAAAAGCCTGCAGCCCGGCGCCGATCTGCTCATCCGGGCCACGATCGCCCAAGACACGCACGTACCCGTGCTGCGCAGGATCGAGGCGTTCAAAAACCGCCTGACGCAAACAAAGACCTATTACCGCCCGGTCGGACGGATTGGGAATATATTGAGGGAAAACGGGTTTTCGCTTTGCAGCACCCGGCCTTCGGGCACGGCGCGCGAAGAAATCTGGTTTTTGGCGCAAAATACCGGTACAAAACAATAGGAAAAGGCAATGATCAACCGGTTTTACCGCTGCATGGTTTATCTGTCCCGAAAATGGGGGATATGGGTATTTTACATCGCGGTGTGGATTATTGCCACCGGGTATTTTCTGTTTTTCCCGCGCCGGGTGGCAACAAGCATGCGGTTTTACCGGGCCCTGTTTCCCCGGCGCTCCGTATTGTATGCGCTCTGGTGCGCCTGGAGACAATTCCACAGCTTCACAAACATCTATATTGACAGATACCTGCTTGAAGCCCCGGGAAATATCGCCTACACAGCCGAAGGCCTGGAACATCTGAGAAAAGCCGCAGACAGGCACACCGGCGGCATTCTGCTGATGTCGCACCTGGGCAACTGGGAAGTGGCCGCCCGCCTGCTGAAAAAGGAAGGGTTTCCGCTTCTGCTGTTTATGGGCAAAAAGGCCGGGGAACAAATCGAAGGCCTCCAGAAAACCACCCTGCAGAAAAACGGGGTGGAAATCATTGCCAGCCAGCAGGGAGCGGGCTCGCCTATGGAGATCCTGGAAGGGGTCAGGTATCTGCGCAGCGGGTGGATTCTGTCCATGGCCGGCGATCGCTTCGGGGATTCGGGCCGGTCCTTTGTTGAGGTGGAATTTCTGGGACATGTGGTCCGGCTGCCCGAAACCCCGTACGTGCTCGCCATGGCCACCGGCGCCCCGATTTTCGTATTTTTCGCGTTTCGCAAAACCCGGGGCAAATATCACTTTATCATTCACCCGCCCATAGAAGTGCGCGCCGCCTCGCGCCGGTCGCGCAAACAGGGCATTGAACAGGCGGCCCGGGCCTATGCGCGCCTTCTGGAGCAGGCGGTTTATCAATATCCGTTTGAATGGCATCATTTTGAACCGTTTCTCGGCCGAAAAACCGGGCCGGAAGATCAATCGAAATAAGGGGTGCAGGGATAATGGGCATTTATATCACAGGCATCGGCATGATCACCGCGCTCGGCCGGGGATGGCGCCAGACAGCGGATTGCCTTCGCCGCAACCGGGACGGCCTCGGCCCGCTGACCCTGTTTGCCCACGCCGCGCCGCTGCCCGTGGGCGAAATCCGGCAAACATTTACAGACGCTGAACTTCCCAGAACCCACCAGATCGCCCGCAAAGCGGCAAAAGACGCCCTGGACAACTGCGGCGGCAAAATTCCCGACGCGGTCATCATGGGGGTGACCACCGGGGGGATGCCCAAAACAGAACTGCTGCTCAAATCCGGCACCGATGATCCCCACGCCTATCAGTACCATGCCGCGGGCTCGGTGGCCGAATCCATCGCGGATTTGAGTCAATGCAACGGCCCGGTTTTCACCGTATCCACGGCCTGCTCCTCCGGGGCCGCGGCAGTGGCCCTGGGCGTTGCAATGCTGCAAAACGGGCTGGCCGGCTCAGTGCTGGCCGGGGGCGCCGATGCCCTGTGCCGGATGACGTATCACGGATTTAACGCCCTGCAGCTGCTCTCCGCGACCGGGGCAAAACCGTTTGACCGGGACCGCGACGGGATGAGCCTGTCTGAAGGCGCGGCAATGCTGTTTTTCGAGTCCGCACGGGAGGTCCCGGAAAACGCGAAGGCCGAGATGCTGGGATTCGGTCTTTCCTGTGACGCCCATCATGCCGCAGCCCCGCATCCGGAAGGGCGCGGGGCGCGCCAGGCCATGGAAGCCGCCATCCGGGCCGCCGGCCTGGACTCCTCGAAGATCGACTACATCAACCTGCACGGAACCGGAACCATCAGCAATGACGCGGCAGAAGCCAGGGCGGTCAACAGCGTGTTCGAAAACCACCTGCCGCCGATGTCCTCGGTCAAAGGGGCTTCCGGGCACAGCCTGGCAGCCGCCGGGGCCGTTGAACTGGCAGTATCCGTTATCTCTATTTCGGAAAACCTGGTTCCCGCCAACCACGGCATGCATAACCCGGATCCCGAACTCGGGATCCAGCCCCAATTTGAACCCGAGACCCGGGAAATTATGACCGTGCTGTCCAATTCCTTTGGATTCGGGGGAAACAATGCCGCGCTTGCAGTAGGCCGTCCCCGGGCCGGGACCCGGGATGCGGATTTTTCCCCCATGCCAATGGCCGTGGCGGGCAATGCCTGTATCACCGGAGCCGGCAGGACTGGAGACACGACAAAAGCTTTCCTGGAAGGCGCACCGTGCGCCGGGATGCTTGATATTGCCGAAATATCCGCGGACCTGCCGCCCCGGGCGGTTCGCCGCCTGAAAAGACTTCCCAGACTCGCCCTGAGCCTGGCCCGGGAGGCGCTTGACAGCGCAAAACACGCATCCACACCGTCCGGTATTTTTTTTGCCACCGGCTGGGGCGCGCTCACGGAAACCAATGATTTTCTGACCCGGCTGTTTGAAAACCAGGAACGATTTTCCAGTCCCATGGACTTTGTGGGGTCGGTGCACAACGCCCCGGCCGGGGAAATCGCCATGATGTTTGGCGCCACAGGCCCCAATATCACCATGACCGGGGGGGACTACTCGTTTGAACAGGCCCTGATTGCGGCCTCCGTGCTGGGCGATACCACGGGGCGCCCCTTTCTGGTTATCGGGGCGGACGAATGCCATCAGCGGCTTTCTTCCCTGTTTGATTCCTCGGTTTTATCCGCAGGTGCGCTTTGCGACGGCGGAGGCGGCTTGTGCCTGAAAAAAGCGGAAACCGGCCTGATGGTGCGCCCCGTATTTTTCCGACGCGCGAACGAAGAAAAACATCCGGTCCAGTCCCTGGTCCAGCACCTGGGCGGCGCAGACGGGGTCAAAAACCGCTTTGGGGCGATATTTGCCGGCATTCCCGCGGGCTGCCGGCAAACTGGCGAAAAGCAGGTGCACATGTTTCAATCCCTTACAGGATCTGTGGCACCAGTGTTGGATTACCGGAAATACACGGGCGAATTCGCCTCTGCGTCGGCTGCGGCCGTAAGCCTGGCCGCGGCGTGCGTGCAGCAGGACCGGATTCCGCCGCAGCCGGGAGAAAAAGAGCCGATTTCCTTAAATCGCGGCGCGGTGCTGGTGCTTGGCACGGGCAAAAACCTGACAGCCATCGAGGTGTTTTGGGCATGAAAGTGCTTCTGATTTCTGCAAACACGGAAACCACACCCTACCCGGTCTATCCCCTGGGAATCGACTACGTGGCCGGCGCCATTGAACACAGGCACCGGGTGTTTGTCACAGATATCAATGAAACCGGGGATACTTCGGCCCTGGCAGACCGGGTCAGGGAAGTATCTCCGGATGTCATCGGCATTTCCATCAGAAACATTGATAATACGGACGTAAAATCCCCAAAAACCTACATTGACCGGCACCGGTCGCTTATATCTACCATCCGGCAAATCACCCGGGCGCCGGTGGTACTCGGCGGCAGCGGGTTTACCCTTTTTCCCGGCCGCCTGATGGAAGCACTCCAGGCAGACTACGGGATCATCGGCGAGGGGGAGCGATTCAGCGACTTTCTGGAGGCACTGGAAAACCAGGCCGATGTCACCGGCCTGCCCGGGGTGATCACCAGATCCGAAACCAGTGTGAAAACCATCTCCTATCCGGCACCGTGGCAGGGAGAACTTGCAAGGCGATTTGACCCGGAAAGCCCGCATGTGGCCTATTACCTGAAAAAGGGCGGCATGCTCAGCATCCAGACCCAGCGGGGATGCCCGTTTCACTGCATCTACTGCACCTACCCGCATATCGAAGGCCGGCGGCTGCGGAAAAGCCCCCCGCAGGCGGCGGGCCGTACCGCGCGCATGCTCCAGGATGCCGGGGCCGGTTACCTGTTTGTCACGGACTCGGTATTCAATGCCGATCCCGAACACAGCATGGCAGTGGCCCGGGCGTTTCAAAAAGCCGGGGTAACCATTCCGTGGGGCGCCTATATCTCCCCTGTTCGCCCGCCGAAAGATTATTTCAGGGTCCTGGCAGATGCCGGCATGACCCACGTGGAATTCGGCACCGAGGCGTTTTGCGATGCCGTGCTGGAAAACTATCAAAAGCCGTTTCGCACGGCGGATATTTTTGATGCCCACCGTGCGGCTGTTAAGGCCGGGCTGAACACCGCGCATTTTTTCCTGCTGGGTGCGCCGGCGGAAACGCCCCGCACCCTGTCTGAAACCCTGGACAATGCCGGAAAAATGGAAAAAACGGTCTGCTTTTTCTTTGCCGGCATCCGCATTTACCCGCACACCCGGCTTTACGAAATTGCCGCAGCATCCGGAAAAATCCCGGAAGACCAGGAGCTTTTGACCCCGTGCTTTTATGAACCCGAGGGCATCAGTCTTGCACAAATCGAAAAAACCCTGCAAGCTCGGGCGCAAAACCGCATGAACTGGGTTTTCGGTGCAGGCGGCGAAAAAACGGCAAAAATCCTCTCCCGGCTCCATGACCGGGGCCATGTCGGGCCGCTATGGGAGCACCTGATCCGATGAAAAACAAGCGCGCCAGTGCCCCTGCAGAAATCCTGGCCGCCATCTGCGGTGCTGCCGCGGCAGGTGTTTTTTTCATCCACCCGTATCTGTCTGCGCTCGTGCTTTCGGCGTTTGTGGCCATGTGCCTGGCCGCAGCCTTTTTTCCGGCCACCGGCCTGTTTCTGCCCGTCATCCGAAGGGGCCGGCGGGATACAAAAAGTGTGGCCGTTACGTTTGACGACGGTCCGGATCCGCGCACCACGCCTTTCTTGCTGGACATGCTCGCCCGCTACGGCGTGCATGCAACCTTTTTTATCCCGGGAAAAAACGCCCGGGCGCATCCCGAACTTGTCAGCAGAATCCTGGAGGCCGGCCACGACATCGGAAACCACACCTTTGCCCATGACGTGCTTGTCATGCTCAAATCGCAAAAAACCCTGGCCCGTGAAATCGATGACACGCAAAAAGTGCTCAAAGACTTCGGCGTCACCCCTTTGACCTTTCGCCCCCCGGCCGGCGTGGTGAACCCGAAGCTCGGGGGTATATTAAAAAAGCGGGAAATGATCTGCATCCATTACAGCCGCCGGGGCCCGGACATGGGCAACCGCCGCATCCGGGGGCTTTCCGGAAAAATCCTGGCAAAAATCCGCCCCGGCGACATTGTGCTCTTGCACGACTGCTGCCCGCATTCCGCAAATTTCAGCGCGGAAACCTGGCTTGCCGAAATCGGGAAAATCCTGGCCGGACTCCCGCAAAAAGGCCTCCGCGCGGTCCCCCTGGCAGAGCTCATTGAACGGCCGGTGATGAAAGAAAATATCAAAAAGGCACAGGCCGACTGATCCGTAATCGGTATTTTTCATTCGATCCCGATCCCGATTTCGACATGGGAAAGCGCTTTGCGCCAGAAGGACAGAGCAAAAGCCGATCCCCGGTCATGCTGCAAGCTTTCCAGTGCGTTTTGACAGGGCGGAGCAGGGCGAACACGCAGGTTCGCCCCTACATCAGGGCAATTGAAAGCTTCCGGGAGA
>JBKHJS010000238.1:0-2909 GCA_046537995.1 Desulfobacterales bacterium | reverse complement strand
ACCTGGAGCCGGAAAAAATTCCGGAGGACATGGACAAGCTGCCGGTCTACCGGTTCTACCAGGCCGCCCGGATTCATCGGGCCCACGTGCTGAGCAATCTCCTGCCGCCAAATGACGTTATTGCGGCCTAGGCAAGGAAAGCCATGGACGATAAAAATTCAGTAGTCCAGGAGCTTAAAACCTTATCCGAGGAAAAGTACAGGGCCTTTGAAGAAAAAATCATCCACACGCGCCAGGAAATCCTCGGCGTCCGGCTGCCGGTGTTAAGAAAGATCGCCAAACGGATTGCCGGGCAGCGTCCCGATGCATTCATCGGCCTGGACAAGCAAAACATATACGAAATGGTCATGCTTGAGGGCCTGGTGCTGTCTTATATGGACAGATCCTTTGCCGCGCTCCTGCCCCTGACGGAAAACTTTTTATGCAAGGTGGATAACTGGGCGCAGGTGGATTCCACGGTCGGGGCTTTCAAGCATATACCCCGGGAAAAAGACCAGGTGTTGTCCGTGGTCAGAAAATGGCTGCAATCGGACAATGAGTTTTTTGTCCGTGCCGGCTTGGTCGTGCTTTTGACGCACTATGTTGAAAAACAGAATCTGGAAATGATATTTGATTTGTCCCAGCGTGTTTCTCATACCGGATATTACGCCCACATGGCAAACGCCTGGCTCATATCCGTGTGCATGGCAAGGTTTCCGCAGCAAACCATCGCCTTTTTCAAAAGCAACCGCCTGGATAATAAAACCCATAACAAGGCCATCCAGAAGTCCCGGGAAAGTTACCGGGTTTCAAAAGAAGACAGGGAAATTATAAACAAGCTTAAAAGAAGGCAGTAAGCCGACGACCTGAGATGCTGCCTGAATTTCCACCGGATCGTCAAAGCCCCACGTGTGATCCATCATGCGCCTGATCAAACTGTTTATTATCGGTTTTCTGGTTGTCTGCGCCATTGCGGCTGCCGGTCTTGTCACCACGCGGCTTTTCATGGAGATCCGGTATCCGGCAGACCAAGCGGCATCGGCGGTAAAAGCCGCGCCAGACCAAGTTGCGCCAGAAACCGTAATCAACATCCCTCTGTCCATCAGTTCCGATGATCTGCGGCAGGCACTGGCAGAGCATGTGCCAGAGACCTACCAGGAGGTGGACGCGGATCCCACAGACCTGCTGATCGAAGACGAGCTCACCTATGACCTGGAGCGGGGCCCTATTGATATTTCCATCACAAAAAACGGGTTTGACTTTTCATTCCGGGTATCCGGGGTGGTAAGAATACGGGGAAAGATCAACCTGGCCGTGGCCGAGATCCCGTTTAGCTCCCATGCCACGGTGGACGGGCGCATATCGGGACGGGTCTCCTTAAAGATTAAACCGGACTGGCGGGTTAAACCGGATTTAAACTTCCGGATCAAAATGGATGAAGCCCTGATCCCCGTAAGAAACTTTGGGAAAATCAGCGTTCGCACCCTTCTTGAAGAAAAACTCACTAAAAAAATCAAGAAGGAACGGCACAAGCTGGCCCGCAAAGTTCTGGCCAAGGACCGGGTGCGAAAAGAGGTGACCCGGGCATGGGAGCAGATGCACCGGGTGGAACAGGTTAACGACGCTCCCCTGATGTGGGTGCGGGTGATACCGCAGGAAGTGGGGCTTATGCCGCCCACTGCCGCCGATGACAACAGCCTGCAGCTGGGATTGCGGGTGGTGCTGACAACCGACATGGGGGTTTCCGGCACGCTGCCGGCAGCACCCGTAACGCCCCTGCCGGATGCAGAGATACTCGATAACGTCTCCGACCGCTTTGAGATCCGGGTGCCATTTATCATTAAAACCGCTGCGGTCAATGCCTATCTGGCAGAAAAAGCCGCCGGCCGCTCGCGGACCGTGGCAACGGATATCACCGTCACGGCCGAGCGGGTCCAGGTGCTTTCCTTTGCCGGAAACAGGCTGACCGCAATTGTGTTTGCCACCTGCAGCCACCAGCGGCTGGGCCTGGAAACAGAAGCCAGGCTCTATCTGACCGGCCGGGTGGACTATGATGCCGAGGCCGGGACAATCCGGCTGTATGAGGTGACCTATGACGCGGCCTTTTCCCGCTGGTGGGCCGCCCTGGCCCACTGGGCGACCGCCCCGTATGTGCGGCACCAGGCCCGAACCCGGCTGGTTTTCTCCCTGGACCGGGAAATTGAAAAAGCCGACAAGGCGGTCAACGAACTGATTGCCGAACTGGCTGTGCCGCCCTGGATCAAGGCAGACATCTCTGTGGCATCACCGCGGATCAACCGCCTGCATGTCAACCATTACGGATTTTACGGCGACCTGCAGTTAAACGGCTTTCTTCAGGGCGCCCTGGATTTTCCCGAAAACGGGGAAAACGGATCGGACCCGGGCAGGTAATTGAAACCTAAATTGAGGTGAAATGAAGGCAAAACAGAGATCTCTGGAAAACCCGTTTCAAATTCCGGGGCTGTAATATGACCGATATAAAAGAACTGCTTGTCAAACCCGAATTCCCGCTGTCTTCCAAATACGACCCGGACTGGATCCTGGATAACCAAATGGGGCCAAACGCGCTGTGGCTGGCCGAATGGCTGCTGCAGGATCTGCCCCTTGAACCCGGGATGCGGGTGCTTGATCTTGGCTGCGGAAAGGCCATGAGCAGCATTTTCATGGCCATGGAATTTGCGGTGCAGGTATGGGCGACGGATCTCTGGATCACCCCGCATTACAACCGGGGATACCGAAGCCCTGGATAAAGACCGGGGCGAATACCTCGGCTTTGTCCGCGCTCTGGCCAAGCGCACGGGCGGGGAGGGGATCAACATGTATGATCCGGCAATTGCCGCCGCCCTGGGAGTGGACGGGTAAAAATGAAACAAAACCAACCAATAGTGGGCGTCGGGGTAATCGTGCTT
>JBKHJS010000237.1:0-2911 GCA_046537995.1 Desulfobacterales bacterium | reverse complement strand
TTAACACTTGTTAATAACACAATAAGGGCAACACCGGCAACTTGCAATCCATTTTCTTGAATCTTTACTGATATCCGCATGTTATTCACCTACAGCAAAGCTGGCACAAACCTTGCTGTCTTGGATCAAAAAAATTTGCTTTACCCACAACATCCTAGTACGGAGGGTTAAAAAATCATGCAAACCGCAAAATCACCCCGCCTCGGCTTGTTTCTGGCAGCGGTGCTGGTGCTGGCCCTGGCCCTTTGCCTGCCGCCGGTATTATTTGCCCAGCAAAGCGCAGAAGACCTGAAAGAGGAAGTTGAAACGCTCCGGGAAAAAATCGAGAAGATGGAAAAAAACCAGGACTGGAACACCGAGGACATCGGGTCCCTGATGGACCGGGTGGACGAAACCGAGATGCATACGGCCACGGACAAGATCTCCTTTGACGTTGACTTCAGAACCCGGGCCGAATCGATTCATTATGATGATATCCGCATGGCGTCTTCCGGGTTCATACAAGACTTTATGGCGCTCAGCGGATCCACAAAAAGGGAAATCTATGAGAAGCTTGGGGGAAATATATCCGCACCCGAAAAATACGACGCGGACAATGACATCATTTACACCAACCGGCTCCGGCTGAACATGATGGGCAAGCTGAACCGGCACGTGGAGTTCCGGGGCCGGCTGGCGGCCTACAAGGTATTCGGCGACAGCACGGGCGTGAAATTCAACCAGGGCAGCCTGGGGGATATCACGCTTGACGGCAACACCTCCAGCCTGCCCCGCGGCGACACCCTTCGGATGGAACGGGCCTATCTGGTCTACAAAAATGAGATCGGCGAGGTGCCATACAGCTTTTCTGCCGGAAGACGGCCGTCAACCGAGGGCCCGCCCCTGGAATACAGAAACTACAGCATGGTCGGCGGCTCCCCGCTTGCCACGGTCATCAACTGGCAGTTTGACGGCGCATCGCTGTCCTTTAACCTTGAGGACGTGACCGGCATTCCGGGCGCATCGTTTAAACTCTGCTACGGGCTGGGATTTGAAAACGACTGGGGCAATTCCACCTCTTTGAACTACAGCGAATCCGACCTGCAAGACGTTCACATGTTCGGCATTATCTCGGATTTGTATGACAACGGCAACACCAGCCTGATGCTCAACTATGCCCATGCCTGGGATGTTACCGACGGGTTTACCGGCCTGACGGTCATGCCGTTTATTGTTACGAAAAATGCAGACGGAACGTATACCTTTGAGCAAAACACCGGCGGATTTATTTCCCGGCTCGAGCCGCAGACCAATATCGGCGACTGGGATGCCGCCTCCCTGCTGCTGCGCTCGGCGGTTGAAACCCCGAATGACAAGATCGACTGGTTTGTCTCCGGATCCTGGAGCCACACCAACCCTTCGCAGGTTTCGCAGAATCCGTTTTACGAACTGTTGGGACAGGGACTGCTCAGCTCCAACGGCAACCTGGAGGATCGCGACGGATACAGCATATATGCCGGCGCGGTCTGCCCGGTGCCGGTTTCCGGCGGCCGCCTGGGCCTGGAGTACAACTGGGGGTCCAGGTACTGGTTTAACTTCACGGGAGCCGAGGATTCGCTGATCGGCAGCAAGCTGGCCGCCCGCGGCGAGGTATATGAAGCCTATTACGTACACCCGGTATACGACAGCAACTTTTTCCTCAAGCTCGGCAGCCAGTTCTACAACTACAAGTATACCGGAAGCGGCAATCCCCTGGGCAAACCCGTGAGAATTTCCGAGGCCACGGCCCTGGATGCGATCAACCCGGTGGTCGATGAAGTATGGAATTACTATCTGTCGGCAAACCTGCGGTTCTGATGCACAACAAACGGAAAAACGGGGACAGATTTAAAATCTGTACCGCCTGACTGACAAACCAAGGCATTCAATAATGAACAACACATTTATCCAAAACATCACAGAAGAAATCAGGCAGGGCTACCAGGGCGCTTTTGCCCGGAAGTGGCCCGCCTGGCTCGGCGGCATCCTGCTCGCCGTGATTGCATTGATGATCTTCATGTGGAGCGTGCCCTGGGGCATTGCCGCAGGATATAAAAACTGGGGCGACTGGATGCTGTATCTTGCCGGGATCCAAAGTACCCGTCCGGAGCTGCTGCCCTGGATGCATAGCCTGTCTGTATCCAACCTCGGCATTATTGCCGGGGCACTGGCATCTGCCCTACTGAGCCGGCAGTTTGCCATCCGGCGGGCACCCGGGCTGGAATACGCCAAGGGCGCCATCGGCGGCATCCTGATGGGCGCCGGGGCCGCCCTTGCCTCGGGCTGCAACGTGGGCGGATTCTACACTGCCACCGGGATTTTTTCCGTGGGCGGTTACGCCATGATGCTCGGGCTGGGCGCGGGCGCCTATATGGGCCTGCGATACCTGCTGTGGGAAATGGAGCACCTGCCGCAGAAGACCGTTTCCCGCATGAACACGGATACAGGTGCGGGGCGGGTTCGCGACTGGAAAAAACTTCAGCCCGTTTTCGGCATGTTCATTGTGATTGCCGGAATTGCCGCATTTTATGCATATTCGGCATTTGATCATACCGTAATCGGCGGCCTGCTCTTTTTCGGGCTGCTTATCGGCATTGTCATGCACCGCTCCCGCTTCTGTTTTGTCCGGGCTTTCCGGGAGCCCTTCATGACCGGGGAGTCGGACATGGTCAAGGCCGTGGCCGTCAGCCTGATGCTCTTCGGCTTTGGCGCCGCGGTGATCAAGTGGAACTGGATCCAGCCGCCGGAGATGGGGGTGAATCATCCATTCTGGCTCGGCAGCCTGGCCGGCGGCTTGATTTTCGGCATCGGCATGCTGCTTGCCGGCGGATGTGCCAGCAGTACCCTGTGGCGCGCCGCAGAGGGCCATACCAAGCTCATGGTGGCCCTGGTC
>JBKHJS010000236.1:0-2918 GCA_046537995.1 Desulfobacterales bacterium | reverse complement strand
AGGAGTTTCCTCGCTCCAGGAGCCTCTTCGAGCCTCAATTTCCGCTCGGAAACCCCCTTTTCCGCACCGCCGTCAGGGCAGCCAAGTGTAATTTCGCAAGAGCGCAAAAAAAGGATTTCCCCGGAAATCATAAAATGTTATACCCGCCAGGCAATAAGATGGTAAGATTTTGATTTTACTTAAACACTTAATCACTTAAAACTTAACACTGCCCGGAAAAAAGCCTTAAATGACCCAAACAGACTACCAGGACTGGGAACAAAAAGTTGTTTCGCCGGATAAGGCGCTGCGCAGAATCGAACCGGGCATGTGCATCTTTCTGAGCACCGGCACAGCAGAGCCGCGTACCATGGTGCGCCACCTGATGGACTCGGATCTGACCAACCTGCAGGACCTGGAGCTGTTTCAGCTTTTGAGCTTTGGCGACGCCCTGTCGCTGCAGCGGCTGCAGAACCAGAAATACCGCCTGAAAACCTTTTTTTCCGGGTGGGTGGCCCGGGAAGCCATCACCGAGGGACGCGTGGACCTGATTCCCAGCCGGTTTTCCAGGCTCACGCGCCTGGTGGCTTCCCGCAGAATCCCTTTTGATGCGGCATTTGTCCAGGTATCGCCCCCCAACCGGCTGGGCTACTGCAGCCTGGGCGTGTCCGTGGATATTGCGCACCTGGCCATCACCCAGGCCGGATTCGTGGTCGGGGAAATCAACCCGGACATGCCCCAGACCACGGGAGACACCTTTGTTCCCATCAGCGCCTTTGACATGCTTGTCAAATCCGACGAGGAGCCGATTTACTTTTCCCGCTGGCCGGTGGATGAAAACTTTGACAAGGTGGCCCAGAACGCGGCCTCCCTGGTGGAGGACGACGCCTGCGTGGCCTTTTCCATCGGCCCGCTCTACGAGGCTCTGGGATGTCACCTGCAAAACAAAAAAGACCTTTCCGTGCACACCCCCATTTTTACGGATGCGGCAATGGACCTGGTCAACAGCGGAGCCGTGTCAAACCGCAACAAGGAGCATTTTCCCGGAAAGTCCGTGGCCTCCTATGCCATGGGCACAAAAAAACTCTGGCAATGGCTTGACTGCAACCCGCTCGTGGAATTCCAAAGTCTGGACAAGGTGTTTAACCCCATGCGCATCGGCCGCAACCGGCGCTTTATTGCCATCGTGCAGTGCCGCAAGGCGGACCTGACCGGCCGGATTGCCCTGCACGTAAGCAAGGGCAACGTTATCACCGATCCGGCCGAGGTCATCGACTTTTTCAACGGCGCCGAGATTTCCGAGGAAGGATTCTCCGTATTTGCCCTGCCCTCGCGTAACCGCAAGGGCGAATCCAATATTCTGCTTTCCATAGAAGATATTCCGAACCAGCTCAATGTTCGGGAATCCATTGATTTCGTGGTTACCGAATACGGGGTGGCCAACTTAAACGGCCGGACCGTGCGGGAACGGGCCATGGCCATGATCGAAGTCGCCCACCCGGATGACCGCAAAAAGCTGCTCGATGAGGCCAAGGCGCAGAACCTCATCTACCAGGACCAGATTTTTATCACGGAAAGCACGCACCTCTATCCTCCAGGCATTGAAACAACCCGCGTTTTTAAAAACAGCCTGAAGGTGCGCTTCCGCCCCCTGCGTCCCTCGGATGAAGAGGAGATGCGGCGGCTGTTTTACCGGTTCTCGGATGAATCGGTTTATTACCGGTATTTCACCCCGCTGAAAACCATGCCCCATGCCAAGATGCAAACATACGTCAACGTGGACTACAGCAAGGACATGTCCATTGTAGGTGTTGTGGGCGAGCCCGGACAGGGCCGCATCATCGCGGAGGGCAGATACGTCAAGAACCCGCACAGCCCCTACGGGGATGTGGCCTTTATCGTGGACGAGGCATACCAAGGCTACGGGATTGCCACCTACATGTATAAAATGCTCATGCGCCTGGCCAGGGAACGCGGCCTGCAGGGCTTTACCGCGGATGTTATGCCTGCCAACAAGGCCATGATGCGGGTATTTGAAAAAGGCGATGCCGAGGTCCGGGCAAACCTGGAAGACGGCATATACCGCCTGACCATTCAGTTTAACCGGTAAGCCCCGCCTTCGGAGTCGTTATGCACAAGCCCCGTGCAGCAGACAATCCCCTGATTTCCGTGATCATCCCGGTACTTGACCGGCAGGACTGGATCGCCGAAGCCGTGGATTCGGTTCTGCTGCAAAATTACGCGCCTTTTGAGCTCATTGTGATCGATGACGGCTCAACCGACCAAACCCCGGAAATCCTGGCCGCCTACGGCAGCCGGATCCGGGTGCTCAGCCAGGCCAATGCCGGGGTGAGCGCGGCCAGAAACCGGGGCGTGGCCGCGGCCCGGGGCGACTGGATCGCGTTTCTGGACTCGGACGATTACTGGCTGCCGGGCAAGCTTGCTGCCCAAATGCGCTTTTTCCGGGACAACCCGGAAATTCGGATCTGCCAGACCGAGGAATACTGGGTCCGCAGGGGAATACGGGTTAATCCGGGGTATCGGCACAAAAAACAAGCCGGACAGATATTTATCCCCTCCCTGGAACTCTGCCTGATCAGCCCGTCTGCGGCAATGATGCACAAATCCCTGCTTGCAGAGCAAGGCGGGTTTAACCAAAACCTGCCCGCCTGCGAGGACTATGACCTGTGGCTGAAAATCACCTGCAGCCATCCCGTGGGGTTGATCCGGGAGCCCTTTATCGTCAAGCGCGGCGGGCATCCCGACCAGCTTTCGGCCCGGCCCGGGCTGGACCGCTACCGGATCGAAAGCATTGCCGGCATCATGGCCTCGGGCCGGCTGAGCCCGGCGCAATACCGGGCCGCGGCCCGGGTGCTAAAGCAAAAATGCGAAATTTATGCAGCAGGGTGTGAAAAGCGGGGGAAGGTTGCGGAAGCTGC
>JBKHJS010000235.1:0-2921 GCA_046537995.1 Desulfobacterales bacterium | reverse complement strand
TTCACAGCCGATACCGCCACGGCCGCTCCGGTCCGGCAAGAAGGCGTTTGCGCCGGTTGACGCAGACAATGCAGCTGCATCCCCTTGTCAATGAATGGGGCCCTTTTTCCTCGGCCTTTTGCATCGATGCCTCAATCATCTCAACGATCATGGCCCGCTGTGCATTGACCCGCTTTTCCCGGGGACCCCGGCACATAAAAACTCCTTTTCACCTCAATTCAGGTTTCAAAAACCCTTACCTGTCACCGAGCAGCGGCAGCAACGCTTCGAGTTCCTCTGAAACCTGGAATCGCTCCGCAAATCGTCGCAGAGGAGGTATTTCAACCGGATCAAATGCAGAACCCACAAGCCCGGCAGCAGCCGCCCTGAACATGGCATCCAGATCGGCCTTGTCATGATTTTTCCGATCCGGGTTGTTGGCCATGGACATGAGCTTTAAGACGGCGTAATCGGTCGGCTGGACGACCGGGTTTTCACCGAGCAGTTCATCTTCAACAAGCACTGCCCGTTCCAGGATTGCCCGCCCGTCTTCTGTTGCAACAAACATGAAATCAATCTTTCCGTAAGCACCGAGATCGGAATCAAATTGGGCAAAAGCATCCGTATCCTGGAAGCAATCAAAACCAAGCTCCGCCATAATTGACAGGATCACGGGTTTATGACGCTGATCCGACAACAGGTCGATATCCGCGGTATAACGCGGTATCCCGTAGAAGGATAATGCCATGGCCCCAATCAAGGCGTGCGGTATATCCGCTGCTTCAAGATTCCGGCGAAGAACCGACAACACGTTTCGAATCTTCGGTGATGTCATGGAAAGCCTTTTCCCGGGAGAACACACAGGTTCGCCCCTACACAGAATTATACCACTTAAAACTTAACCACTTAATCACTTAATCACTTAAAACGGCTTCATCCCCGCAGCACCAGAAAAACCAGGTATGCCGCGTAAAGCACCAAAAGCATGGCGCCTTCCCACCGGTCCAGCGAGCGGCGCTGCCCGGTGAACATGGTGCCAAACAGGATCACGCTGGCAAGGACCACCATCCCGATGTCCAGGTTGCTTCCCGCGTGAAAGGGCATTGGTCTGATGACCGCGCTTGTACCCAGCACAAAGAAGATGTTGAAAATATTGGAACCCACCACGTTGCCCACGGCAATCTCCACGTTCTTGCGCCAGGCCGCCATGGCCGAGGTGGCCAGCTCCGGAAGCGAGGTGCCCACGGCCACGATGGTCAATCCCACCAGCTCCTGGCTCATCCCCAGGGACCCGGCGATGTCCACGGCACCGTCCACGATCAGCTTGCCGCCGGCAGCCAGCCCGACCAACCCGGCAATCACCAGCGCCACGGAGGTCTTCATCGTTCGCTTCTGCAGGGGCATCCCCTTGGCATCACCCGTCACATTCCGGGCAATGCTTGCAGCGTAATATAGAAAAACGGCAAAAAACAGCAGAAACATCAGGCCGTCGGAACGGGAAAGGTCGGAATAGATCCACCCGTCAATCAGCCGGTCATTTGCGGAAACGCCCAGGGCCAGGGCTGCGAGCAGGGAAAACGGGATTTCCCGCCACACCGTGCCGCGGGATACGGCCAGGGGATAGATCACGGCGGATATGCCCAGTATCAAAAGAATATTGGCAATGTTGCTGCCCAGCACGTTGCCGATGGCAATGCCGGTCTTTCCGGTGATGCCGGCCGAGATGCTGACAAACAGTTCAGGCGCGGAGGTGCCGAAGGACACGATTGTCAGGCCGATGACCAGGTCGGAGATATTGAGCCGCCGGGCAATGGACCCGGCGCCTTCCACCATGAAATCCGCCCCTTTGACCAAAAGCACAAACCCGAATATCAGCAGCAGATAAGGCAAAGCATCAGCCATTGATCGTCTCGCAAAAAGTATGCTTTAGATGGTGCCGTAAAAAGTTCAAGATTTGTTAATTTCTCAGATATTGTTATTATTTTCCCAAAAGGGCTGCTTGCCGTTTTAAGAAACTTAAGATTTCATCATGTTATGAGTTTACGGGAAAAACATGATTTTTGCAACATTTCCGCAAGCAAATAAAGGCATACGGGTATTTCAATGAAATGGAAGCATGGCCTTGCCACGTTCCTCCTGGCAGTCGGGTTGCTGTGCCCGGCCCCCTGCCTCGGCGCTGATGACGCCGATCCCGGAGCGTTTTCATCAGCCAGGGAAAGCTCGCCTGATGATTTTCAAACCATGGATTCGATGTTTTCCCTGTACCAGCCCTACCTGGAAAATATTTCCGCATATCAGCCCATATATTTTCTCGTGGGCACGGACCCGGAGGAAAGCAAGTTCCAAATCAGCCTCAAGTACCGGCTTTTGAGCCCGGGCAAAAGTCTCGCAAAAAAATATCCCTGGAGCAAAAACTTCTTCCTGGCCTATACCCAGACCTCCTTCTGGGACCTGGATGCGGCCTCGCAGCCCTTCAAGGACACCAGCTACAAGCCCGAGCTGTTTTTCCGCTCCAACAGCCTCTATAAAGGAGGGCCGGGCACCAGCCGCCTGTTTGTCCAGACCGGATACCGGCATGAATCCAACGGCCGCGGGGGACAGGATTCCAGAAGCACCAATTTCGCATATATCCAGCCCATCTATATCTTCTTTCACGAAAGCACGCAGACCGGCTTCCAGATCGCGCCCGCCTTCTGGGCCTACATTGGAAACCACGACGAAACCAACCCGGATCTGGACCGGTACCGGGGATATTTTGACCTTGAGATCAAGGCCGGCCGGGCAGATCGTCTGGTGCTCGAATCCCATCTCAGATGGGCGGCCGAAGGCGGCTCGCTGCAGATTGACGCCACCTACCCGCTGCACCGGCTGCTGCCCATAGACATTGACGTCTACCTTCATGCCCAGTACGTAAACGGCCTGGCCGAAAGCCTGCTGAACTA
>JBKHJS010000234.1:0-2958 GCA_046537995.1 Desulfobacterales bacterium | reverse complement strand
GATCCGCCCTCGATTCGAATCGCCTTGCCGTTGATCAAGGCATCAGCGACCACCTTTCTTGCCTGTTCGATAATGCGCCCGAACGTGGCGCGGGAAACACCCATCATTTCCCCCGCGGCCTCGTGGGAAAGACCCTCGTAATCGGCCAATCGAATCGCCTCGCATTCATCCACCGTCAGGCGGCTTTCCAAAAGCTCCTTCATGGGAATGCCGCGCGGCTTGAAATAGCTCACATTCGGATTGTATGAAACATTACGTTTTTTATGCGGTCTTCCCATAACCCCTCTCTTTTGAGAATATTCTCAAAACCGTACAATAAAACCGATTTATTTTCTTGTCAAGTCTGCCAGCCGCTTTTTAACGGATCCGGCATGGGCGCCCAGGCCCTCGATCTCGGCCAGGCGGATAATATCTGCGGCTTCCCGGCAAAATGCCGTTTTTGAATAATATACCACACTGGTTTGCTTAAGGAAACACTCCACCGAAAGGGCCGAGGAGAAGCGCGCGGTACCGCCCGTGGGCAAAACGTGATTGGGGCCGGCCGCATAATCGCCGACCGGCTCCGGGGTGTATCCGCCCAGAAACACCGCCCCGGCATTTTTTACCGATGCCAGCAGTGAAAACGGATCTGCCGTCTGGATTTCCAGGTGCTCCGGGGCGATGCGGTTGGCCAGTTCCATTGCCGATTCCAGGTCGGGTACCACAAAAACCGCCCCGTAGTCAGCCAGGGATTGTTGGGCGATATCTTTTCTGGGCAAATCTGCAAGCTGCTCCCGGATCTGCCCGGCTGCGGCCTCTGCCAGGGCGGCCGAAGAGGTAATCAGTATCGCAGAAGACAAGGGGTCGTGTTCTGCCTGGGACAGCATATCTGCGGCCACATAAGCCGGATTGGCCGTGTCATCTGCCACCACCAGGATCTCGCTGGGTCCGGCTATCATATCAATACCCACCTGGCCGGAAACAATTTTCTTGGCCAGGGTCACGAAGATGTTTCCGGGGCCGACAATCACATCCACCGGATCAATGGTTTGCGTGCCGTAAGCCAGGGCGGCAATCGCCCATGCGCTGCCGGTCTTGTAGATTTCATCCACCCCGGCCGCCCGGGCCGCTGCCAGCAGGTGGGCATTGACCGAACCATCGACCGTGGGCGGCGTAACCATTACCACCCGCTTAACCCCGGCAATGGCTGCGGGAATCGCTCCCATGAGCACGGAGGAAACCAGCGGGGTGGTCCCCCCTTTTGCGCCGGGCACATAAATGCCGGCCGCATCCACCGCATTGACAAGCTGGCCGAGAAAAACGCCGTCCCGGTCGGCGGCAAACCAGGACTT
This sequence comes from Desulfobacterales bacterium, assembly GCA_046537995.1. Lineage (GTDB taxonomy): Bacteria > Desulfobacterota > Desulfobacteria > Desulfobacterales > Desulfosalsimonadaceae > Desulfosalsimonas. The sequence continues at coordinate 1,627 of JBKHJS010000234.1, read as the reverse complement.
TCGCAATTGGCGGCGGTGGAAAGCCTCGATCTGCGAGGCCGCCCGGTTCAGGGCGGAAAAGAACTCCGCGTCCACCCTTTTTTCGGCTTCCGCCATCTCCGCTTCGGTAACCCGGAGCATGGAAACGCGCATTTCCGGGGAATCAAACTTCCGGGTGTATTGAATCAGCGCGTCATCTCCATTTTGGCGGATATCGTCCACGATGCGCGAAACATTTTCATAATCCCCGGTGCCATAGTCCAGGCCGCGTCCGAGAATGGCTCTAATCCGGTTTTCCGCGGCTTCGGACGGGTAGGTCCATACTTCCATCAGATTTCACTCCGTTTTGCTGGGGGTATAGATTTTATCCAAAAATTCACGACAGTTCTACTCTATTACGGGATACTGCCCGCAATGTCAATGGTCCGCACAGAAGATCTGGACATATTCTCAAAAACTATTGACTTTTAGCCATTGATTTGTCATATTTTTTAATTTTCCAGTAATAAGAAAGTGATTAAAAACGTCAACCAAAGGAGAATGTATATGGCTGAAAACCGTATCTGCAATTTCAATGCGGGGCCCGCGGCCCTCCCGGAACCGGTATTAAAGGAGCTTCAGGCCAATGTGCTTGATTTTCAGAACTGCTGCATGTCCATCCTGGAAATCAGCCACCGGTCAAAGGATTTTGACAACGTGATCAATGACGCGGTCGCCCGCACCAAAAGGCTGCTCAATATCGGCGATGACTACCACGTACTTTTCCTGCAGGGCGGTGCCAGCACGCAGTTTGCCATGATCCCGATGAACTTTCTGGGCAACGGCGGCAAGGCGGATTATATCAACACCGGCTCCTGGTCGACCAAGGCGATCAAGGAAGCCCAAATCCAGAAGAAAGACTACAACGTGGCCGCCTCTTCCGAGGACCGCAATTTCGCCTACATTCCCAAGGAATTTTCATTTTCTCCGGATGCCACCTACGTGCACATCACCTCCAACAATACCATCAAGGGCACGCAGTGGGACAAGTTCCCGGATACCGGCAATGTGCCTATGGTTGCAGACATGTCTTCTGACTTCATGTGCCGCCCCATTGACATGTCCAAATTCGGGCTCGTGTATGCCGGCGCCCAGAAAAACATCGGGCCGGCAGGCGTCTGCATGGTGATCGTGCGCGATGACATGTTAAAACTGATTCCCGACGGGCTTCCCACCATGCTCGACTACCGGACCCACGTGGAAAAAAATTCCATGTACAACACGCCGCCCTGTTTTGCCGTATACACGGTGCAGCTCGTGCTCAAGTGGCTCGAGGAAACCATCGGCGGCCTGGGGGAAATGGAGAAGATCAACCGGAAAAAGGCAGACATCCTTTATTCCGCCCTGGACGAAAGCAGCTTTTACCAGGGTACCGCCGACAAAGACAGCCGCTCGCTGATGAACGTCACTTTCCGGCTGCCCGGCGAGGACCTGGAAAAGAAGTTCATTGACGAAGCCGCGCAAAACGGGTTGGGCGGTTTAAAGGGGCATCGCTCCGTGGGCGGCTGCCGCGCTTCAATTTACAACGCCGCCACAGTGGAAGCCGTGGAAAAACTGGTTTCCTTTATGCGCGATTTTGAAAAGAAGAACGGATAACCGGGGGAAAATC
>JBKHJS010000233.1:0-2973 GCA_046537995.1 Desulfobacterales bacterium | reverse complement strand
ATCATTGTGCTGCCGCCTGTCCGGGATCATGGAAAGGGCAATATCCGCGGTTTTTTCAGAGGCCCCGGCCTCGCCCAGCATCGCCCGGACCGATCGGAGCCGCCGGCGCAGGTCTGCAAGCGCGTTTCTGTCTGAAAGCAGGTGTGCCACCGTACGGGCGATGGCAGCCGGGTTGGCGTCCTGCTGGATCAACTCGGGCACCACCCGCTGGCCTGCGATAATGTTGGCCAGGCCGATATGCGCCACGTTTACCAGCATCCGTCCCAGCTTATAGCTAACAGGCGACACGTGATATATAATGACCATGGGCACGCCGTGGATGGCTGCCTCCAGGGTGACCGTGCCCGAAGCGGCCACCACAAGCGTGCATTGCAACAATACCCGGTCGATCGCCCCGGGCATCAAGTCAATATCGATTACATCCCGATACGGGCGGATGAAATTTTCCATCCATTGCCGGTCAATGCCCGGGGCCATGGAGACAATGAACCCGATATCCGACAGGCTGTCCTTCAGCCGGCGGGCAGATGCCAGCATCAGCGGCAGATTCCGGCTGATCTCGCTGAGGCGCGAACCCGGAAGCAGCCCCACCCGGGTCTTGCCGTTATCCGAATGTACGGGCGGCTGCGGATTTTCTTCTGCATAATGATCCAGTAGCGGATGCCCCACAAAAGTGGCAGCAACATCGCGGGAACGATAAAAATCCGCCTCAAACGGAAGAATCACGGCCATGTGGTCCACGTAGCGCCGGATCTTGCGCACGCGCCCCCTCCGCCATGCCCATACCTGGGGGCTGATGTAGTAAAGTACCGGCACCCCGTGTTTCCGGGCGAATTTGGCCATGTGGAGGTTAAAATCCGGAAAGTCGATCAGGATCAGCAGATCCGGGCACCGCCGCACCAGTTCCTTCTTGATGCGGCCGGCCTCGCGGAGCACTGCGGGAAGCCTGGCAAAAACCTCGGTAATACCCACCACCGACAGCCGGCCGGCATCCACCAGGATCTCCACGCCGGCTTCCTTCATCCGGGGCCCTCCGATGCCGAAAAAAGACAAATCCGGGGCCTTGGCAGCCATCTCCCGCACCACGCGCGCCCCGTGATGGTCCCCGGAGGTCTCGCCCGCAATCATCATCACCTTGGGCTGCTGCGGCGCCGAGATCATGACCTCATCCTTTCATTTGCGCCATTGCCGCATCAATCTGCCGGGTAATGTCCACGGCAATGCTTAGGGCGTCCCTGCCCATCTGCCCGGAAACCTCGGGCCGGCTGCGATGGGCCACGGCTGCGGTAAATGAGCGGATTTCATCTGCCAGGGCATCTGCCTGTTCGAAAGCCTGGGTTTCCATCTGCATGCCCGGCACCGGGCAGGTTTCCGCACCGGTGCCCGGGTGAATATGGGTGATGGACCGATTGGCAAAATCAATGGAAAGGTACCCGTCCTGCTGGAAAAGGCGGATCTTGCGCTCGCTCTTATTGGAAATCCGGCTGGCGGTCACATTGGCCACCGCACCGTTTTCAAACTCGATATGCGCGTTGGCGATATCCACGTTGTCCGTAACCACGGGCGCACCCAGGGCATGGCAGTATCGAATACCGGACTTGACGAAGTTCAAAATCAGGTCAATGTCGTGGATCATCAGGTCATGGACCACGCTGACCTCCGTGCCCCGGGGCTGGTACAGGCTCAGGCGGTTGCACTCGATAAAAACAGGACTGCGCACAATATCGCGCACCGCAACCACGGCCGCGTTAAACCGCTCCAGGTGTCCCACCTGGATAATTCTTCCTTTTTTCTCCGCTATGTCAATAAGGTCGTCAGCATCGGCCACCGTCTGCGTCATGGGTTTTTCAATAAGCACGTCAACGCCATGCGCCAGAAACGCCTTGGCGATTTCATAATGCAGCGGGGTGGGAACGGCGATGCTGACAGCATCCACTTTTCCAAAAAGCGCGGTATAATCGGTATACGCCTCAGTTCCCACCCGCTCGGCCACCGCCCGGGCCTGGGCCGGGTCGGTGTCTGCAACCCCTATGAGGTCTGCATCCGGGAGGTTTGCGTATTTTTCCGCGTGAAACTTGCCCAGGTACCCCACGCCCACCACGGCGGCCCGAATTTTGCCTTGTACGTTCATTTTTAATCTGCAGCCTCAGTAAAGTCGAAATCTGCGTCCCGGCACGCCTCAATGGCAATGCCGCAGTCATCTGCCAGCGTCACCATTTCCTCCCGGTCAAAAACAATCGACCGACCCGCCTCAATTACCAAAACCCGGGCGCCGGATTCATGCATGGTCCGGATGGTCCGGGCCCCCACTGCAGGCACGTCAAAGCGGAAATCCTGAATCGGCTTGCACACCTTGACCACCACGGCATCTCCCCGGCCGAGCCCGCCGCCCCGGCGGATGGTGCTGTCCGTGCCGTCAATGGCTTCCACTGCCAGCACCGAGCCGCTGCCCACCACCACGCATTGCCCGATATCCAGCCCGCCGATTGCCTTGGCCATCTTCCAGCCCAGTTCTATGTCCCGGCGCTCTTTTTCCGAGGGTTTGCGCCGGGTCCAGCAGCCGGGTTCGCTCAAAAGCTCCGGCAGCATAAAGGTTGATGCGCGCACCTTGATGCCCTCGTCTTCCAGAAGACCGGCAAACGCCCGCAGCACCCGATCATCATGCGTGTCCCCGCGCATTTTCGACATCAGGGACAGGGCCTTGAAATCCGGGCGGATCTCGGTAATCGAAGACGGTTTTTCAATGGCCCCGATCATCACCGCAGCACAAACGCCGTGTTTTTTAAAAAACTTGATCAGCCGCCGGAGCTGGCCGATGTAGACGGTTTCCATGCCGGCCACGTGCCCGGCCAGGGCGGGCTGGGTCTCATTGTGAAAGCCCACGGCGTAAACCTCGTACCCCCTGGCCGCGGCCTTTTGCGCAAACAAGACCGGAAGCGGCCCGCTGCCCGCAATCAAACCAATCCGATTATC
>JBKHJS010000232.1:0-2989 GCA_046537995.1 Desulfobacterales bacterium | reverse complement strand
ATCTCCGCAAGCCGGACCGGGGCCTGGTCCCCGGTCTGGATTTCCTTTTCCGAAACCCGCGTCTGCCAGGAATAGCCGGGATGCGCTTTGCCGAAATCACCGCTGTTTGCGCTGAAATCGCCGGGGGCCATGGCAGCTTCGCTGAGCTTGGACTGGGCCAGAAACGGTGCAATGGAATAAAACCGGACCGATTCATACATCCCGATGGTCTGCCCCTGCAGGCTGATCACGCTTACCAGCACAATGGAAATAATGGCAAGCGAAACCAGCACTTCCAGCAGGGTAAAGCCCTTGTTTGGCGGAGTTTTCAAACAGAAATGCCTAAAATTCCGCATACGCATCCCGGATGGCAACCTGCGGCAGGAAGGACTCGATCCGATAGGATCTGCGGGTTTGATCCCCGGTCTGCACATGAATAATCGCCCGGTCTGAATACCCCTTTGGATAAAAAAGAATCTGAACAATACCGCTTGATATGCGGGTATCCTGCGGAAACATCACATCAGTGATCCGGCTGCCCGGGGCCGGGGTATACGGCTTTGCTTCGTCCGGATCAGGGGTGTTTTTCCCGTCAGATGCAGATCCGGTCCAGAGCCGGTTTTCATCGAGATCCACGAACAGGGCATAAACGGCCTGTTCTTTCACCGCACGGTTTTTCAGGGCCCTGGTATTGATCGCAAGCCAGCTGGAAAGCTTGCGGGAATCCGCGGAGAAAAATGACTGGTCGATGCGGGGCACTGCGAAAAACAGCATGATGCTGACCAGGGTAAGCACCACGATCAGCTCGATTAGCGTAAATGCCCGCCGGTCGGTCAACGGTTAATCCAGTTCCCAGCTCTTGACATCCGCATTTTCGCCCTCTCCGCCGGGCTCGCCGTCTGCGCCGTATGAAATAATGTCATAATCATCATGTACGCCCGGGCAAAGGTATACATACTCATTCTTCCACGGATCCTTGGTGATTCTGCCCTTTTCAATATATCCGCCTTCCCGCCAGTCATCGGGCTGAGGACCGGAGCCCGGCGGTTCAACCAGCGCCTCCAGCCCCTGCTCGGTGGTCGGATATCTTCCGTTGTCGAGTTTATAGAGTTTCAGGGCGGTTTCCAGGGCCTGGATATCAACCTTGGCCTTGAGCCGCTTGGCCTGCTCAGGCCGGCCCATGATTTTGGGCATCATGTATACCGCCAGGATACTCAGAATAACAATCACCACCATCAGCTCAATCAGGGTAAAACCTGATCGACCGGAATGTCTGTTTTTCTCTGTGGAAAATTGAAGAAAGGTGCGCATGAAATATCCTGAATTGAAAGACAAAAAGATTTTCTCCGGCACGGCCGGCCCGGTTTTCACTATGAGCGTACTCTACAGAATCAGCAAAATTTGATCAAGCCCTTTTTCTTTCCCGGGACCCAGGCATGTTCACTGGTTGGTTCATTGCTGTTGCTTTGCAGATCCGTTGCGCACTGCAAAAAAAGTATCTGGCTTCAAGTACTTTCGCAGGACGGGCCTGCGGGGAAGTTTGCGCATATGCCGTCCGCTGGCGCGCCCGATGCATCTGCGCAAACCACCCCGCCGTCCCGTCCTGACCCAGCCCCTCGACAGCTTGCCCCGAGCAATTCCGGGGAATACAAACTTTCCGGAATTCAAGGAAAAACCGCTTTTTCAGTGGCACCGAAAACCAGCCTGTGAGGCCCGGAAGAGTTATTTCGTGCGGAGGGCGACGGGATGCCGCTGCAGTGCTTTACAAAGGCTGCAAATCAGGATATATTATTGAACACTTGCTTTTACGAGGAAATTTTTTGATCCTCTTTTTCAGCCGGATATGAAAAGGAGCCTTTATGAACACCAAAGACCTTTCCATCCTGGACCGCCCGGAAATCTCGGAAATTCTGTTCCATCCCAGAAAAGCCCCGGACAGCGAGCCTCCGGAAAACGCCGTGGATATCGAGGTACCCGTATCCGACAGCGTGGGCCTGGGGTGCCGGTTTTTCCGGACAGACAGCCACCTGCCGCATCTGCTGTTTTTTCACGGAAACGGTGAGATCGCAGCGGATTACGATCCCATCGGCCCGATTTACAATGACTACGGACTCAACTTCATGGTGGCCGACTACCGGGGATACGGCAAAAGCACGGGAGCACCCACGGTTTCTGCCATGCTTTCGGACGCACACCTGGTTCTGGATGCCGCGTTAAGCTGGATGGAAAACGAAGGCCGAACCGGCGGACTCTGGCTGATGGGCCGATCCCTTGGCAGCGCCCCGGCACTGGAACTGGCCGCTGCCAAGCCCGGTGACATTTCCGGAGTAATAATTGAAAGCGGGTTTGCACAAACCGTGTCACTGCTGCGGCACCTCGGCATTGATGCTGAGGCCCTGGGCATCAAAGAGTCAGATGTTTTTTCCAATGCCGATAAAATCAGCCGGTATACCGGGCCGACCCTGATCATGCACGCTGAACGGGATCACATAATTCCGCTCGAACACGGCAAAACACTTTACCAGGCTTCACCGGCGCAAAACAAGGACCTGGAAGTGGTGGAAAACGCCAATCACAACACCCTGATGATGATGGCGGGTCATGACTATTTCCGCCGCATCCGGGATTTTATCCGTCAATCCGAGCAGGCCGCCGCCGGGGCGTAACCGCAGACCGCCCGGACATGGCAGGGGCAGGTGAAATCCGCAGCCCCAATATATCCCAAATAGGTATCCGCGAACCAGGCGGCGGTAAACGATTTGCGATCCGCGCTCCAGAGACGATCCCGGCCGGCTTCAAAAACATGCGGGATGCAGTAGTCTCCGAGTATTGACACCCGCCGGAGCAGTGTTGCCAGTTCGTCAATTGTGGGCAGGCGCCAGGGCCGAAACCCCGCAAACCCGCTTTCGTTCAGAAGGTCGACATAAGCCCCCGCATCCTTCCATTCCACGGGATAGCGGGTGCCGGCCTGCTGCCACACCAGGCCGTGAGTTACATCCCGGACAATTCC
>JBKHJS010000231.1:0-3011 GCA_046537995.1 Desulfobacterales bacterium | reverse complement strand
CCCACGCATCCGGCCAGCCATATTGGCACGCCCGCCTGTGCAACCCGGCCCAGGGCCTTGTCTGCAATGCCATAGCGGTCTCCGAAATGGGGGCCGTGAAAACAAATCATCTCCGCATTTTCGCGGACCTCCGGGCTGTGCGCATCCGGATCAGACCAAGACGCGTACGCGGCAATATCAAAAGACCGCGTTTCCGGATCTCCGGCATCCAGCAGCACCTCCAGATGCATCTGCTCATTGTCCAGCGGCGCTGCAGAGGCGTAAAAAAACCGGCATCCTTTTTCCGATACGGCCCGGCTCCACTTTTCCAGCGCACCTGCCCGTAACTCGAGGCTGCAAAGCGTAAGCCCGGTGTAGACCTGGATGCCGTAAGTCTTGATTTTGGACTCCTCATAGCGGGCCACGGTCTCCGGGGCGGTTTTCAGGGACCTTGCAATGGGATCGTAGTCCTGACCCTGGCAGATCGGCACGTGGTTTTCCGGAAGTCCGATGCCTTCGGCAATGGCATCGACCGCCTGTTTTTGTGTCGCATAATCCGTGACAATTGCCAGCATCGAACCTGAGCTTGCCATGCAATGCCACCCGATTTCCGCCCGGCCGACAGCACCGAGCATGGTGCCTATGGCCGCCGGGTCAAAACGATGGGGAAACGCGGAGACCAAGCCGGCCGACGCGGATGCATCCGGTCTTACGGCTACGGTGCCGCCCGGAACCGAATCCCGGCTCAACCGGGTCAGGGTTTCGGGTTCAACCAGGCAGCTGATCTGCTTGGCCGGCACCAGGTAATTCAAGTACAGAAACGAAATATTGATCCGGTCTGCGGCAAGCTTCCGGTACAGGGGAACAAGCCGCGGATCCCATTGATCGGCAAAAACCTGCTGCAGCCGGACAAGCCGGTCGCTGACGCGTAGACCGTTCATCTGCATGGAAATCGCGTCCCGCCACGGACATCAGGACCCCAGATGGTCATCCACGATTTCCATGAGCTTGTCCATGTCAATGGGCTTGGGCACATAGTCATCTGCCAGCGTGGTTTTGCCGTCATGGTGGGTATAGCTCGTGCTCGGCACGGCATCCCCGACAGCCGTGAGCATGACCACGCTGATATCCTTGAGCCCTTCATCTTTTTTAATCTCATCGCAGAGGACCCATCCGTTCTTTCGCGGCATCATGACATCCAGAATCACCAGGGCCGGTTTTTCGGCCTGAATTTTTTCCATGGCCTCCTGGCCGTCATAAGCCTTGGCTACCTGGAAATCCCTGGACTCGAGCTTCATGGAGACAGCCTCCACCAGGTCCGGATCGTCATCTACCACCATCACGAGTTTTTTCTCGCTCATATGCGCGGCTCCTTGTTGCTGAATTTTTCCTGATTGATTCTTATGGTTTACGGTTGATACCGGTTCCTAAACTTCGGGGCGGGGCAGCAGGCCCGCTTTTTCCACGATTTCAGGAACTTTCTCCTCCCACTCGATGGCCATGATATGAAAACCGTGTACGCCTTCCATTTCTTTTAAACGTTCTATGGATTCCACGGCAATCTTAATGCCCTCTTCAGGCTGCTTTTCCTTGGGCACACCCTCCATGCGCTTGACAATCTCATCGGGCACGTCCATGCCCGGCACCCGGTTTTTCATGTATCGGGCCATGCCGGCTGATTTCATTGGGGTGATGCCGGCCAGGATGTGGACCTTCTCGTGCAGCCCCCGCTCGCACACCCCGTCCATCCACCGGGCAAACTTGTCCAGGTTGTAGATGCACTGGGTCTGAATAAAGTCTACACCAGCACGGACCTTTTTGGCAAGCCGCATTACGCGCAGCTCAAACGGGTCGGCAAAAGGGTTGGCAGCCGCGCCCACAAACATTTTCGGCGGATGGTCAATATCCTTTCCGCCCTGGAACTTGCCTTCATCCCGCATTTTGACCACGGCCTGGATCAGCTGGACCGAGTCCAGGTCATAGACATTGGCGGCCATGGGATGGTCGCCGAAATGCGGATGATCGCCCGACAGGCACAGCATGGTGTTGACCCCGTGGGAATACGCCCCGATAATGTCGGCCTGCATGGCCAGCCGGTTTCGGTCCCGGGTCACCATCTGGAAGACCGGATCAATGCCGATCTGCTTGAGCAGGATGCTTGCAGCCCAGCTCGACATCCGCACCATGGCCGTCTGGTTGTCTGTCACGTTGACGGCATCCACATATCCCCGCAACAGTTCGGCTTTCTCCTTGACCTTATCGGGCACCGCTCCCCTGGGCGGACCGCATTCCGAGGTGACCGCCAGCGCACCCGAGGCCAGTACTTTCTCCAGTCTGCTTTCGGTTTTCATGATGCCAGATCCTCTCTTACAATTTTCCGGGGGCCGCCGTCCCGGCTGGTTCGCCAGTCCTTGGCTTCCATGATGTCTTCAATCCGCTTTTCCAGGCCCAGGGCTTTTAGCCGGTCCCAGATCAACTGCCATGCGCAGTCAATATTGGCGTCAATTTCGCATTTCCCGTTTGAGGAACCGCCGCAGGGTCCGTTCATCAGGCGCTTGGAACAGCGGGCAATGGGACAGATGCCGCCCGTGATGCCCAGCACGCAGTCGCCGCATCCCTGGCAGCGTTCAGACCATACGCCCTGACGCTCGGATGCGCCCATGAAGGTGGTGTTTACCGCGGGAAACACCGGCTTTTCCCGGTAACGCGCAGCAATTGTCTGCACGCCGCATCCGCAGGCCATGGACAGGACGGCATCGGCGCCGTCTGAGAGGTTGACCAGCTCCTCGACGTATTCCGGGTCGCACTGGCGCTCCAGGGTGATCTCCTTGATGTCCATTGTCTTGCCCTGCTTGAGAAAATGCATCTGCAGGGCCGAGGCCAGAAGCGCCACTTCTTTTCGTCCCCCCACGGAGCACACACTGACGCATTCGTTGCATCCGACCAGAAGAATCCGGTCATAAGGCGCCACACACGCAATGATTTCTTCCATGGGTTTTCGTACAGCCGTAATCATGTTTTATCTCCAGGTT
>JBKHJS010000230.1:0-3012 GCA_046537995.1 Desulfobacterales bacterium | reverse complement strand
GTCCACCTGGCCTTCATTGGCCACTTCATAGGTGGTCAGCCCTCTTACCTGTCCGCCGGCCAGGGCAAATGTGGTATCAATCCGCGGATCATCTGCCAGTTCTGCCTCGATTTGATCCAGGACCCGGCTGGTTTGATCCACCGAGGCGCCGGTGGGCATTTTCACCTTGACCATGATCCGGCCGTCGTCAATCAGGGGCAGAAATTCGCCGCCGATTCGCCCGAGCAGGACAAAGGCCGCGGCCAGAATCAAAAGGAAAACCGCCACTGCCGCCCATCGCAGCCGGAGAACCCTTGCCAGCACCCGGCCGTAAAAGTCGGTAAAACGGGTAAAAATGCGTTCAAATCGGCCGGGTCTGCCTTTTGGCCGGGCTTTGCCAAGCAGCACCGTGGTTATCATCGGAGTCACGGTTACGGCCACGGCAAGGCTGATGACCACAATGCCGGAGATCACCAGGATCAATTCCCGGAAAAGCAGGCTGACAAGACCCGGAACAATGAGAAAAGGCACAAACAGGGCCAGAAACGAAAGCGTGGCCGCCACCAGGGCCGGTCCCACCTCATCTGTTGCCGCCACCGCATTGCTGGCCGCATCTTTTTCCGGATTTTCCCGCCGCAGCCGGGAGATGTTTTCCACCACCACGATGGAATTGTCCAGCACCACGCCAATGGCCACGATCAGGCCGCCCAGGGAGAAAATGTTTAGCGAAAACCCGGCAATCTTCATGAGCCCGAAATTGAGCACCAGGGTAAGCGGCAGGGCAATGACCATGACGGCCACCTGCCGGGCGCTGCCCAGAAACAGGTAGACCACGATGATCAGCAAAACAGCCGCGGCAATGGCAGCGTTGCGGACACCGGAAAGGGCCTGCTTGACGTAAAGCGCCTGGTCCTCCACATATCCCACCCGGAGTCCTTCCGGGAGTTCGGGCTGCAGGTTTTCCAGAAGCCGGCCCACATTTTCGGCTGTCTGCACGGTGTTGGCCTCTGCCTGCTGGAGCACGGAAACCTTGACGCACGGCTGGCCGTTAAACCGGGTGATGACCCGCTGATCCTCGTGGCTGTCTGCCACCTCGGCGATATCTTTCAGATAGAGCCTCTGATGTCCCTCGCCGGCCACTATAACGTTTTCAATATCTTCGAGGGTTTTATATTCGCCCATAGTGCGGGCGATGATTTCCCTTGGCCCCTGGGTGATCCGGCCGCCGGTAAGCTCCAGGTTTTCCGTTTCAACCCGCTGGATGATTTCGTTTAAAGACAGGCGGTGTTTTTCCATGGCCGCGGGATCGAGCTGGATGCGGATCTCGCGCTCAAGGCCGCCGATGATTTCCGTTCCGGCCACGCCCTGCACCGCAAGTATCCGGTCCTGGAGCCAGTTATCAGCCCAGTCCCGGAGCCGGACCGGTCCCCACAGCTGCGAGCTGACAGTAAGCTGCATTACCGGAAGCTGGGAAGGATCTGCCTTGAACACGTAAGGGGCTTCAATGTCATCGGGCAGCTGCTGCTCGGCCCGGGTTAAGGCGGCCAGCACGTCCTGGAATGCCACGTCAATATCTGCCCCGTACTCAAAATGCACGTCCAGGGAATAAGTTCCCTCCATTGAAGACGATTCCAGGTAATCCAGGCGGTCCACCGTGGCCATAAGGCGCTCCACCGGATCGGCGATCTCGGTGTCGATTTCCTCGGGTGTGGCCGCGGGCCATTGGATTTGTATCTTGACCAGGGGATAGGTGATATCCGGCAGGTAATCCACCGGAAGCCGCCAGAGGCCGTAGAGGCCAAGCACCACCAGTGCGACAACAATGGCGCTTGCGGCAAGTCTCCGGGAAACTGCATAATCCGTAATTCTCATTGGGCCCGGCCTTTTACGACACGGACAACATCCCCGTGTTTGAGATTTGCGTGGCCTGCCACGACAACCCTGTCCCCGGCAAGCACGCCGGAGACAACCTGGATGCGCGTTTTTTCCTCGATACCCGTTTCTACCGGTCGCTTGACCGCCTTCCGGTCTTTGACCACAAAAACCGCCTTTCCCTCCGTCGTGGAAAAAACCGCTTCTTTCGGCACCACCACGGCATTGTCCTGCTTTTCCAGAACAATCTGCAGCCTGGCAAACATGCCGGGAAGCATCTCAACCGGTTTTTCGGGCACGATTTCCACGGTCCGGGTGCGCAATCGGTTATCCAGGTAGGGATAGATTCTTTCAATGCTGCCCTGCACAAATTTTTCCGCAAAGGCATCCAGCCGGAGATCCACCTGCATATCCGGCTTTATTGCCGTGGCGTATTTTTCCGGCACAGCCGCCCGGATCACCAGGCTGTCCGGATCGTACATCTCTATTAGCACGGTGCGCGGGGCCACAAATTCCCCTGTTTTGACCTCCAGGCTCGATACTATCCCGTCCCAGGGCGCGCTTATGGTATGGTCTCCGGCCGATTCCTCTGCCTGTATCAGCCTGGCCCGCGCATTTTCAAAGGCGGCTTCTGCCTGATCGAGCTTTTCTTCGGCAAGCGCATCGCTTCTTATGAGTTGACGCGTGCGGCGCAGACTTTCTTCTTCTTTTCTGAGCTCTTCGCGCAGGGCGGTAATCTGGGCGTCAGCTCCCTGCCTTCGGCCGATCAGCGCAACCTGCTCATTGGCGCCAACCCGGTCGCCCTCCCGCACGAAAATATTTTCAACCGGTCCTTCGGCAGGTGATGCCAGGCGCGCCACGCGGTAGGCCTCCACGGATCCGGTCAGATCCAGTTTTTGGATGACTGTCGTCTCAATGGCTGCGGCTGTCTCCACAACCGGGACTTTTTTGGGTTTTGCCGCCTTTTTCGTATCCGGGCTGCCGGAGGAGACGGTGTGAAAAACATAGGCTCCGGCTGCGGCAGAAATAATCAGTAAAAGAGCAATCAGGACAGATTTTGTTTTCATTGTTTATCCGCTTTGGTTCCACGCCGGGTTTTGGCTGTGGCCGCCGGCTCATGCAATCCAGTTTTTCCGGATATTGCGAAGGCTCAGAGCAAAC
>JBKHJS010000229.1:0-3035 GCA_046537995.1 Desulfobacterales bacterium | reverse complement strand
TCTTCCAAAATGCTGAGAAAGTCGGGTTGGGCGAATTGATGCGCCGAAACATTGACGCTGATCGTGAAATGGTTGTTATCGCCCGCCATTTTTCCCCACCGGGCGGCCTGGCGGCACACTTCATGAAGGATCCAGTTGCCCAGCGGGATAATCAGGCCGGTATCCTCGGCAAGCCGGATGAAATCGTCAGGCTTGATCATTCCTTTTTCCGGGTGCTCCCAGCGCACCAGGGCTTCATATCCCGCAATATCGCCGGTGTTCATCGTGATGATGGGCTGATAATGCATGACCATCTGGTTGTTGTGCAGGGCCTGGCGCAAATCGGGTTCCAGTGCCAGCCGGCGCATGGCTTCCTGGTGGATAGTGTCGTCAAAGATTTTCAAGCCGCCCCGGGAGCCGGCCCGGCTTGCGGCCAGGCCGGCATCCCGTAGCATTGTTTCGGCATTGGCGTAGGGGGGATCGTTGTAGGCAACGCCTACGTGGATTTTGCCGGTAAATTCATGCCCTTCCAGATATAGCGGCTCTGAGAGGGCCTCGAAAATGCGAATTGCCACGGCATTGCCCCGGGCGGTCGATTTGAGGTCACATAGCAGTACGGCAAAGCTCTGTTCCCCGGTTCTGGCCATGACCGCGTCATCGGGCAGAATGTCTTGGAGCTGCCCGGCCCGCTTGACAAGATATTTATCCGCGGCCGCGCGGCCCAGGGTCTCAAAGATCAGGCGATACTTGCCGATGCGCACGGAAACTACGGCAAAAAGAAACGGGTGGCGATGGTTTCGATGGATCTGTTCGGTCAACCGCTGGATAAAATAGCGCTGATTGGGCAGGCCCGTGGCAGAATCATAGGTGCGCAGGTATTCTTTCTCGATGTCCCGGAGCCGTTTCTTCTCGAGGCAGGCAAATATCCGGGCGCGCAGCATCACGGGATTGAAGGGCTTGGTCAGGTAATCCTCGGCTCCCATTTCAATGCATTGAACAGCGCTGTCCGTGTCGTCCAGTGCGGTGACCATGATAACCGGAATGTTTCGCAGGTTTACATCGGATTTCATGGTCTTGAGGACTTCCCGGCCGTCGAGTTCCGGCATTATGACATCGAGCAATACCAGATCCACGCGGGTCGTTTTCAGCCGTTCTAAGGCCTGCCTTCCGTTTTCCGCTTCATGGATAAAGGAGATGCCCTGTTTTTCCAGCATTCTGACCAGGGCAAACCGGGTGGACCGCACGTCCTCTACCACGAGGATCGTTGCATCGTTGTCGCTCATCAGCGGTTCCGCTTATTATTCGCCCTTGAAAACGGGTTGGCGTTTTTCCAGAAATGCGGTGAATCCTTCCTGTGCATCCTTGGATGCGCCGGCGGTCTTGCTGCCCTCGCGCTCGACTTTCAGGCCCTGGTCAATGCCTTCATAGATACCCGTGGTCATTGCGCGCAGCACGCAGCCCACGGCCACGGGCGGACGTTCGGCCAGCTTCTGGGCAAAGTTTGTGACTTCATCCATGAGTTTTTCCGGCGGCACGATCTGGTGGACCAGTCCAGCCTCCAGGGCTTCGGCCGGGCCCAGGCGCCTGGAAAACAGGATCATGTCCAGGGCCTTGGCGCGGCCCACTTCCCGCATCAGGCGCTGGGTGCCGCCCCAGCCCGGGATGATGCCCAGGTTGAGCTCGGTCAGGCCGATCTGGGCCTTGGTCGAGTCCGCCATGATCCGGAAATGGCAGCAAAGGGCAAGTTCCAGCCCCCCGCCGAAAGCGTGACCGTTTATGGCGGCAATAACGGGTTTTTCAAACCGGTCGATCCGGGTCCACATCTCCTGGCCCTTGGGCCCGGTCTTGGCCTGGTTTGCCGCGTCCTTGACGTCAAAGCCGGCGGAAAAGCATTTTTCCCCGGCACCGGTAAGGATGACGGCCCGGACGTTTTTGTCGTTTTCCACCTTGCCGAGTTTTTCCTCCAGATCCTCCAGCGCCGCCAGGCTCCAGGCATTGGCCGGGGCCCGGTTGAAGGTGATGGTGGCAATCTGATCCTTGATTTCCAGAAGGTTGAGTTCTTCTGCCATTGTTACCTCCTTTGGCGATATTCGTTTGGTTGTTTGCAACCGGGTCGTCGGATTCGGGCCGGCGGATCGGGCGCTGCATTTGATCCGAATGCAAATGCGGCCGAAAGATCAGTATAACTTTTCCGCATGTGAATTTAAAGCGGATTTTTTCAGGCCCGCTCGCTTCTTGCTTCAGAGGCCGCCAAAGCCGTCGTCTGCGATTTCAATGGCCGCACCGCAGCCGTCAGTGATGGAATCGAGCCTGCCGAGGCTTGCCGGAAGCATGGTGCGGATGAAAAATTCAGCGGTCTTGACCTGGCCCTCGTAAAATGCCTGGTCCCTTTTTTTGACCTTGCCCGCCAGTTTTTCCGAGGCAACCTGGGCCCGCCACAGAAGCATCCAGGCGATGATCACATCTCCGCTAACATCCAGGAACGGCCAGGAGTGGGCAAATGCGGTTTTCACATTTTCCGACATCGCGGTCTTGCCAAGCTGCATGCTTGTTTCCCCGAGCCGGTTTACCGCATGTTCCACTTTTTGGGCCAGCGGCGCCAGGGTATCATGATTTTTGGCTTCAGCCGCGGTCTTCTGCATTTCGCCCAGCAGGCTGCCGAAAACCTGCCCCTTTTTCATGCCGAGCTTGCGGCCGAGCATGTCCATGGCCTGGATGCCGCTTGTGCCCTCGTAGATGGAGGCGATTTTGCAGTCCCGCGCGTACTGTTCCACCGGGTAGTCCTTGCAGTAGCCGGCCCCGCCGTATACCTGGATGGCCTGGATGCAGACCTCGTGGCCGTGCACGGCCAGGTAGTCCTTGATAATCGGAGTGAGCAGATCGTAGATATCTGAATGAAATTCACGTTCCTCCTCGGATTGGGCCAGGGCGGCCCTGCTGCGGCACCTGGCGGTATAGTAGAACAGGCTGCGCATGCCGTCGACGTATGATTTCATCCACAGCAGCATGCGCCGGACGTCCGGGTGCTTGATAATGGGCACGGGCGGGGCCTCGTG
>JBKHJS010000228.1:0-3040 GCA_046537995.1 Desulfobacterales bacterium | reverse complement strand
AAAATATAACCTATTTTTCCGGGATCACATGCCTGCGGCCGCCGATGTCTATGTACATCCGGCCGCGGGCGTCTTCGCCGAGCCATTTTGAGATCTTGATCAAGGCGCGCTCGGCAAAATTGCATTACATTATAGCGTAAAAGACCCAATCGGAAAAGAGGCCGCCCATGAATCCGGATGCGTTCAGAATTCATATCGGTACTTCGGGCTGGAATTACAAGCACTGGAAAGGCCCGTTTTATCCGGAAAACCTGAGCAGTAAGAACTGGTTTTCCTATTACGCCCAGCGGTTCCGCACCGTGGAGATCAACAATTCCTTTTACCGCCTGCCCGCGCGAAAGACCTTTGCGCAGTGGCAGAAAAACGCGCCGGAGGGGTTTTTTTATTCCGTGAAGGCCAGCCGGTACATCACACACATTAAGAAATTAAAGGACCCTGAGGAGCCGGTGGCCAACTTCATGGAAAATGTCCGCGGGCTCGGGGAAAAACTGGGGCCCTTGCTGTTTCAGCTGCCGCCGCGCTGGAAGTGCAACCCGGATCGCCTGGCCGGGTTTCTCGAAGCATTGCCCCAAGACTGCAGATGTGCCATGGAATTCCGGGATGAAACCTGGTGGGATCCGAGTGTGTACGAGATTTTGCGCTCCCATAACGCGGCGTTCTGCATTTATGAGCTGGCCGGACGCCAGAGCCCGTTGGAGATTACAGCGGATTTTGTCTATATCCGCCTGCACGGGCCGGAGGAAGCCTACCAGGGGCTTTATGACGACGAAACCCTGTCGGAATGGGCCGCTGCAATCCGGGGCTGGGCTGCAGACGGGCGCTCCGTGTATTGTTATTTTGACAATGATGAAAACGGCTATGCCGCCCGCAACGCGCTTCACCTGCAGCAGAAGCTGGAGATCCCATAAAAATAAGGGCCTCCCGCATCCACGACGCGCTTCTTGCGAAAAAAACCAGGGGCCGCGGCCGTATTACCGGCCCCGGCCCCTGGCAGAGGGGCGCATTTATCAGGGCGGATCTAGCAGCACCCCGAAGAGCAGTCGCAGCCGCCGGCGCTGCAGTCTGCCGACATCTGGGTCGGGGTGTCGGTGATGCCCACCACCTGGATGTCGAAGTTCAGTTTTTCTCCCGCCAGGGGATGATTCAAGTCCACGACAACCTTTTCCTCATCAGCTTCCGCGATTTTTGCGGGAATCTGCTGACCGTCCGGGGTCTGGAGACCGATGACGTCGCCGATCTGCGGATTCATCTCCGGGGGCACTTCCTGCCGGGAAAAGGTATGCAGCTGGTTTTCATCCCGATGCCCGTAGGCTTCATCCGGTTCAAGCGTAAATGATTTTTCCTCATTTAATTCCATCCCCATAAGGGCATTCTCAAATCCCTGAATTACCTGGCCGCTTCCCACCTGGACTTCCATGGGCTGGCCGCCTTCACTGGAGTCAAATACCTCGCCGCTTTCCAGGGTGCCCTTGTAATTGACTGTGACGAATTTTCCGCTCTCAACTTTTTCCATAAAAAAACTCCTTTATTTAAATTTGCATGCCCTCATATACTATGTATGAAAATGCTCACGTCAACCCCTTTTCCCGGCGGATATGTCGCAAATCCGTTGCTGTTGTCCGGCAGATGCGGACTCGCGGTACTTAAAAAAATACCGGCTTGCAGGCCTATCCGGGGCCCAGGGGGGATGCGGGACTCCACTGGCTGGTATCCACCTTGCCGGTGACGGGCTTGCCGCCTTTAAACACCGCGGAGATGTTATCCAGGGAGTCCAGGCATTTGATATCGTGCAGGGGGTTTTGGTTCAAAACCAGGCAATCTGCATATTTGCCGGCTTCGATGGTTCCGATGTCATCGGCCACCCCGATGGCGTTCGCGCTGTTGCGCGTGGCGGCAATGATGGCATCCATTTCACTCATCAGGCCGATGCTGACATAGCGGACGAGTTCCGTGGCGTTTTTGCCGTGATAGTTATAGGGCGTGCCCGCATCCGTGCCCATGACAACGCATACCCCGGCAGCAATGGCCCGGTGCAGGTTTTCCCGGCGGATCCGGGCGATTTCGTCGGCCTTGTCTGACATGAATTTGGGGATCTCCAGGGTCTGGCTCGCATGATGCCGCATCCAGTAGTTGGAGCTCAGGGTGGAGATGAGATAAACGCCGTTGTCGGCCATCATCTTCAGGGCTTCTGCGTCTGCCAGGGTACCGTGCTCTATGGTGCGCACCCCGGCGCGCACGGCATTTTTTATGCCCCGGGCGCCGTGGGCGTGTGCGGCTGTGTGCTTGCCCGCTTTTTCGCCTTCATTGACCACCGCGCGCATCTCGTCGGTGTCAAGTTGCGCTGCCCCGGGAATGCCGCCCGGATTCATGACAGCGCCGGTGGCCATGACCTTGAGTACATCCGCGCCTTCCTTGAGCTGCTCGCGGGCAGCCCGGCGGTTTTCTTCAACACCGTCTGCCTCCCGGTACAGGCCCCGGAAGTATTCGCTTCCGGCTGAGAGCATGCATATGATCCGCCCGCTGGCCAGGATGCGCGGGCCGGCGAGCAAACCTTCGGCCACGGCCTGTTTGACCGCAATATCGATGCAGTTGACGGATCCGGAATTGCGGACTGTTGTAATTCCCGCGCGAAGCGTGTTTGCCATTTCCCGGGCCGCCCGGATCGTTCGCAGCTTGTCCTCCACCAGGCTTTCGTGATAGGTGTCTGCCATTCCGTGCATGTCCAGGTGCACATGAGCGTCAACCAGTCCGGGCAGGACAAATTTCCCGGTCAGGTCATAGCGGACCGCTTCCGGCGGCGCCTGGAATTCCCCTTTTTTGCCGACCCCGGCAATCCGTTCGCCGTCAAATATTACCGCCGCATCTGAAATGCAGTTACCGAGCCCGTCTATGAGCGTCATGCCTTCGAGTATCGTATCCATCTTTCTCCCTGCACAAAGTGTTTCATCCCCGGCCGGCATTGTCCGCCGGAAGCACCCGGAAACGTTTCAGGCCGGTTTGGCGATTTGTGTGCTTGTTCCCGCCATGTTTTCCGTGCTAT
>JBKHJS010000005.1:0-43663 GCA_046537995.1 Desulfobacterales bacterium | reverse complement strand
GATGTCTGGGCTCCGGATCCGGCCTGCTACCTGACAGACAAAGAAATCCAGTAAAGCCTAAACTGAGCGTTTCAAATTTTTAAACTTTTTGTTTTCATATTATTTTAAAGGATTTAAATCAATTTTACCCTTAAAGAACTGAAACGCTCAGTTTAGGTAAAAAAACAGCGGGGAGTCAAATATGCAGTTTCCGGATTACCGGCCCAGGCGAATGCGGCAAAACGAATCATTCCGGCGAATGATCCGCGAAACCCGCCTTTGTACGGACAATCTGATCATGCCCCTGTTTGCCGTCACCGGCAAAGACGTGCGCAAACCCGTGGAATCCATGCCCGGCCAGTATCACATGTCCGTGGACCACGTGGTCAAAACCGCAAAAGAGGCCAAAAACCTTGCAATTCCGGCGATACTCCTTTTCGGCGTGCCGGATCAGAAGGACCCGCTGGCCACGCAGGCCTATGCCAAAGACGGCATCGTGCAGCAGGCGGTCCGTGCGGTAAAGGATAAATGTCCGGATATTGCTGTAATCACAGATGTTTGTCTTTGCCAGTACACGGACCACGGTCATTGCGGGATGGTTGAAAAGGGGGTGATTGATAATGACGGATCCCTGGACCTGCTGGCCCGTACTGCCCTGTCCCATGCAGAAGCCGGGGCTGACATGGTCGCACCCTCGGACATGATGGACGGCCGGGTGGGTTTTATCCGGGAAATCCTGGATGAAAACGATTTCACCCACGTGCCGATCATGTCCTATGCCGCCAAGTATTGTTCCGCCTATTACGGCCCGTTTCGGGAGGCAGCGCATTCCGCGCCCCAGTTCGGCGACCGGCGGACCTACCAGATGGATCCGGCCAATGCGCTGGAAGCCGTGCGCGAGGCCAGCCTCGACGTAAGCGAAGGAGCCGACGTCATCATGGTCAAGCCCGCCCTGCCCTATCTGGACATTATCAGCCGGATCCGCGAGGAAATCGATCTGCCGGTGGCCGCCTACAATGTCAGCGGTGAATACGCCATGATCCGCGCTGCAGAAAAAATGGGATGGCTCGACGGAACCGCGGTCGCCCTGGAGACATTGACCGCCATCAAACGGGCCGGGGCGGACATGATCCTGACTTATTTTGCAATGGAAGCCGCCCGGGCACTGCAAGGCGATCAGCCCGGCTAAGTCAGTGGGAAACTTATCGTGAATACGGAAAACCACAAACATCCCGAAAACCGGCAACCGGCCGGAACTTCTCCGGACCCGGGCAATCTGCGCCTGGTCGCCTGGGAAGTGACCCGCAACTGCAACCTGTCCTGCGTGCACTGCCGTGCTGCGGCAACATGCGGGCCGTATACCGGCGAACTCGACACGGCCGCTGCCCTTGCCCTGCTCGATCAAATCGCAGAAGTCGGCCGTCCCATCGTCATTCTCACCGGCGGCGAGCCCCTGCTCCGGGAGGATATCTTTGATATTGCCGCATACGGCACACAAAAAGGCCTGCGCATGGCCATGGCGCCTAACGGCACCCTGGTGACCCCGCAGAAGGCCCGGCAGATGATCGACTCAGGCATCGAGCGCATCAGCGTCAGCCTGGACGGGTCAACTGCGGCGCGCCATGACGGCTTCCGGGGCGTGGACGGCGCGTTTGAAGGTGCGCTTTCCGGCATTGAGGCGGCAAAGTCCGCGGGTATTGAATTCCAGATCAATACCACTATCACCCGGTTAAACCAAGATGATATCCCCCGTATTCTTGAAATCGCGGAAAATCTCGGGGCAGTGGCCCTGCACATCTTCCTGCTGGTGCCCACGGGACGGGGAAAGTACATCGTGGATCAGGCCATCACGGCCAGGGAATATGAAGAAACCCTGAACTGGTTTTACGAACAAAAGAACAAAACCCGGCTGCAGCTCAAGGCCACCTGCGCGCCGCACTATTATCGGATTCTGCGCCAGCGGGCCCGCAGCCAGGGCAGGCAGGTCACCTATCAGAGCGATGGCCTGGATGCAGTGACCCGGGGATGCCTGGGCGGAACCAGCTTCTGCTTTATTTCACACAGGGGCGTGGTGCAGCCGTGCGGCTTTCTGGATCTCAACTGCGGGGATGTGACCCGCACTTCCTTTGCCGATATCTGGCAGCATTCGGAAATTTTCCAATCCCTGCGCAACTTTGACAACCTCAAGGGCAAATGCGGGGCATGCGAGTATAAGCGGGTCTGCGGCGGATGCAGGGCAAGGGCCTACGAGGCCACCGGAGACTGGCTGGCAGAAGAGCCCCTGTGCACCCATGAACCCCGGAAAACGGTCCGCAAAAACCGGGAAGCCGGATAAAACCGAGAATTAATGTGATTTTTCTGTTGAGGCGCAATGGAAATCAAGCAGATTTTTATTCCCAGGATGGCCAATTTTGCCTACCTGATCGGCGATCCGGATACCGGAACCTGCGCGGTGATCGATCCGGCATTTGATCCGCAAAAAATCCTGGATGCCGCCCAGGCCGGCGGGTATACCGTCAAGTACGTGATCAATACCCATGCCCATTCCGATCACACCTCCGGCAACGCGGAAATCCTCGGCGCTAGCGGCGCACGGCTCTGTATTCACAAGGCGGATGCCCAGCAGCTGGCCGGGCTGCTCTCCCGGGCCGTCTCCCGGGTCATGGGCGGCAAGGGCTCGCCCAGGGCCGACTGCCTCCTTGCCGATCACGACGTAATCCAGATGGGTCAGATCGAACTGCAGGTCATTCACACCCCCGGGCACACGCCCGGATCCATCTGCATATACACGCCCGGGCACGTATTTACCGGGGATACCCTTTTTGTGGAGGCCGTGGGCCGGACCGACCTGCCGGGAGGTTCCTTTCAACAGATTCTGGCCTCAGTCCACGAAAGACTATACACTCTTCCCGCAGATACCCGGGTCTGGCCGGGTCACGACTACGGGCCTTCGCCCTCGTCGACCATCGGCCATGAAAAACAGAACAATCCCCTTTCGTGATATGCACATCCGGGATCTGACACACCGGCAAATGGCAGGCCAGCGGATCATGGCCGGATTTACCGGCACCGCGTTAAATGCGGATCTCAAATATCTTATTGACACGATCTGCGTGGGCGGCATCATCCTGTTTTCCAGGAATATTGAAAACGCCGGCCAGGTTTGGCAGCTCTGCGCAGAGGCCCGGGCCTACGCAAAATCCTGCGGCAATCCGCCCCTGTTCATTGCCGTGGACCAGGAAGGCGGGTCGGTGGCGCGGCTCAAGCCCCCGGATTTTACAGAGCTGCCGGCGGCCGCCTGTATCCGGGATGCCTCCGAGGCTGCAGGATTTGCCGAAATTGCCGCACTTGAACTTTCCCAGGCCGGCATCAATATGAACATGGCACCGGTTTTGGACGTGGCGGATCCGGATGGCAACAGCGTGATGACCGGGCGCGCATACGGCAATGACCCGGTGAAAGTAGCGGAAATGGGCACCGCGGTGATTTCCGGCCTGCAGAAAAGCCGCATCATGGCCGTGGCCAAACATTTCCCCGGCATTGGCAGGACATTTACGGATTCCCACTCCGACCGCCCGGATCTGGGCATACCGGCAGCCGAACTCCGGGCCCGGGACCTGGTTCCGTTTTCCGCCGCCGTCCGGAACCACGCCGCCGGGATCATGCTGTCGCATGTAAGGTATGGCGCGTTTGACAAAATATGGCCGGCCAGCCTGTCGCCGGCGGTGGCCAGCGACCTGCTGCGCCGGAAAATGGGGTATAGCGGCCTGATTTTTACCGATGACCTGGAAATGGGTGCCATTGCCCGATATTACGAGATGCCGGAAGTGGCCCGCCAGATCCTGGAAGCAGACATCGACATCGCCCTGATCTGCCATACCATGGCAAAAATCGAGGCCGCCTTTGAAACCATTTGCGCGGAATCCGCAGCCACGAAATCCCGCCGCCGCCTGACTGAACCGGTTGCCCGGATCCTTTCAACCAAGAAGCGTTATCTCGGACAGGCTTGATTTATTGCAGGTCCTCGAGTATCTCCTGTTTCTGGTCCTGGTACTCGGACTCGGTGATCAGCCCCTCTTCGTAAAGACCCTTTAAATATTCCAGCCTGTCGCGGATTTCCGCTTTGCGGTTTTCCCAGTTTCCGGCCGGTTCTTCGGGTCCGGGTTTTTGTGCCTCGGGCGCTTTTTCTTCAGGGGGTTGTGTTTTAACCGGCTTTTCGGTTGCCGTTGCCTCTCCGGCAGGCTCTTTTTCCTGTTTTTCCGCTGCTGGCTTTCCACTTTCTGCAACCCTGCGGATATCTTCGACAGGCGCCTGTATCCACATACGGTCGGCCTTGCCGTTTTCCCCCTGATGATGCCGGATATAAGGCCGGTTTGCCAGAACCGGGGTGTCGGATTCGGCCGTGCCGATGGGATCCCCCCGGCTGAATCCACCTTCTCCCTTGGGCTGATCCTCCAGGTTGACCTCCTCATTGATCCAGGAAAAATCAATATTCAGATTTCCCCCGGAATCCACGAAAAGCGTGCCCTGGGTGATCCGGCGCTTTTGAAGCAAAAACTCCCTGTGATAGTTATAAGAGGTAAAATGCACCCGCTGGGTGTCATCAGCGTTTTTCAGCGCCCGTGATACCGCCGGGGCAAGCCGGTTGATTTCGCGTTCCTGAAAAACCGGCCTTTCCTCGGAGTTGCTCAAAAGCCTTGGCGTGGTCATGTAAGACAGGTCATTGAAAAACCCCGCCAGGCTCTCGGCCCCGATTTCCGCGGGATGGCGGTAGTCCTGGGCAACCGGGCTGCCGTCTTCCATCTTCTGCTGAAGCTTTATAATAAACCCGCTGTTTTTGTTAACAGCAGTATCCTGCCATCCGCCCGACGAGCCGCATCCGGCTGCAAAAAAAACGCAAAATAAAATGGATATCAAAAATCCGGTCCGCATTGGCAACTCCTTGATGATAAGGTTTAAGGCCCCGGTCGGTTCCTGCCTCAGCCTGCGGCAAAAGCCGGCCCGGCCATTTCAGAAGCCCGGAAAACCGCGTATCTGTCTTCGTCCAGCGGATAATCCCAGCATCCCTGGCGGTGTAGCATCCGCCCACCAAAACCGGTTTTGAACCGGAAAAGCCCGTACATGGGATGATCTGGATCCGGGTTGGGTGAGACACCGAAAAGGTCGTATTCCCGGCATCCGGCCTTGTGTGCGCGGGAAATGGCCTCCCACTGCACGGCGTAGGATCCCATCAGGTTTTTCCGTTCCGCTGCGGATGCGCCGTAAAGATAGGTGGCGCGGCTGCCGGAAATGGCCAGGATAATCCCGGCCAGGGGCTGTCCGCCGGCCTCTGCAAGCAGCAGGTGCACGCTGGCAGGGGACTGGCATCCCTGATTTTCCACCTTGAAGGCAGAGGCGAAGTAATCCATGTCGTTTAAGTTCATGCCGTGTCTTTGGGCGGTGCGGCGGTACATGTCATACCACGCCGGCAGGCTGTCAATGCCCGCATCCCGAACCCGGACGCCTTTTCTGGCAGACAGGCGGATATTGTAACGGGTCTTGGGCTTCATGCGCCTGAGGATCAGGTCCCGGTCCGCGGCCACGTCTACCAGCACCGTGTCCGGGGGAAGCAGGTCCGTGGGCGCCTTTCTCAGGTTCCAATACGCTGTATCAAAATTCATGCGCATTTCCTGAACACGAATCTTGGGCGCGCCCAGCCATTGATGGTCTTCTGTATAACGGCTGGGATCATTGACCCAGGGAGACTGCCAGGGCAGATCATAACGGATGAATATGCAGCCTTCAGGCAGATGAGGGGCCAATTGCTGCGAAATCTTTTCCAGCCAGGCGCCGCGCTGCATTTCATCGGGCAGCAGTTCCGGGCCGAACGGGACATACGCCATTGTGGCCCCGGGTCCGATTTCGCGAAGAACCACGAGCATGTCTGAGGCGCCTGTGCTGCGGAAATATCGTTTTTCCGCAGCCGGATCTCTATCGGCGCCGCCATATTCCTCAAGCCGGATATCAAATGCCCGGGCCCCCCTTCCCTGCTGCTTTTTCAAACGGCCCCAATAGGCTGTCTGCTGCAGGTTTGCGCCCGGAGCGACCTGTCTTGTTCTTTTGGGTTTTAGAAAAACTTCCATTTGCACGCTTCCTGATGCGAAGGCTATATGTTTCCAGGATGACATGACTTAAAGCATGCTGTCCGTATCCGGTCAACCCCTGTGTTGCTTTGCGGGTTTTACGTTATGTGCATTTCAGGCCCGGGCGGTGAGCAGAAACACGGTAAAGCTTTCGGTATGATTTTCCGCGGGCTGTTTTGTGATCTCAGAGGCGGTGACATCGGCGACATCCCGAAACCCGGCGGCGGTCAGCGCCCGGGCGAGCTTGGCCCGGTCAAAGCCGAAATGAAACACCCCGGTATTGTCCTCATGAAATTTGGCGCCTTCTGCATCCAGGTCTGCAACAGCCAGGTATCCCCCGGACACAAGGATGTTTTTAAACTGGTCAAACAATTGATCCACCTGCGGGATATGGTGCAGGGTCATGGAGCTTACAACCAGGTGATAGCTTCCGCTCAGCACGTCGCCCTGCTCTATATCCAGATTCCGGGTATCTACGTTGGAAATCCACTGCTGTTGAATTTTTTCCCCCAACACCGACAGCATGCCCGAAGAACTGTCCACACCCGTGACAGACCGAACAAACGGCTGCAAAGCCAGGGTCAGAAGCCCGGTACCGCAGCCGAAATCCAGGACATCCATATCCGGAGCCAACGGTACCCGGGATTTGATGGCATTCGCCACGTCCTCTGCCAGTCTGACCCGACGCGGTTTTTCGTCCCAGGCCGCAGCTGCCCTGTCAAATGCGCTTTTCCGGTTCAGTGCCATATGCGCATTATTATCATGATTCCCGTGTTTTTCAAGAGCGGAATGCAGGTGTTTTCCAATCCGGATCTTATCCGCCCCGGTCCCGGTTTCCTATATCCGGGGAAACTTTTTCCAGATTGCTCTTGATCAAACCGAACCGGATTGCGTATATTGAACATCATTCCATAATCCTGACCAATCCATGCAAGTCAGCGTATTGAATTTACAGGAGGCCGAAAATGTATTCTTCCCTATTTTCCCCCGTTAATCTCGGCAACAGAACGCTTGAAAACCGGATTGCAATGGCGCCCCTTTATCTGGGATATGCCGCTGAAGGCGGGTGGATTTCGCCCATGCTGCTGGAACATTACCGGCTCATGGCCCAAAGCGGTGCCGCCTTGATTACCGTGGAAAACGCCACGGTGGACCATCCTGCGGGCAGCGGGAGCAATCGCACGATCCGGCTGGATACGGATGAAAATCTTTCCGGTTTAAAGGAACTGGCCGAAGAAATTCAAAAACAGGGCGCCCTTGCAGGCATCCAGATCAACCATGCCGGCCGGTTTGCCGGGACCGCAGAACCGGTCGCACCCTCGGCCGTGGATACCTTCGGCCGGACGCCGAGGGCCCTGACAATGGATGAAATCCAGGATATCTGCGACAAATTCCGCGATGCGGCCAAACGTGCCAGGGCCGCCGGTTTTGACATGGTGGAGCTCCACGGCGGTACCGGATATCTGCTTTCCCAGTTTGTCTCCCCCCGGACCAACCAGAGAACCGATGCATACGGCGGCAGCCTGGAAAACCGGATGCAGTTTCCGCTGGAAGTGCTTTCCGCTGTACAATCCGAAGTCGGCGACCTGCCGGTCGGCTACCGGTTTCTGGCAGACGAATTCCTGGATGACGGACTCAAACCCGGGGAATCCACGGTTTTTGCCAAAAAGCTTTCAGAAGCCGGCGTGGCCTACCTATCCGTGATGGGCGGGACCTACGAATCCTTCACCAAGCCGGAAATCATTCAACAGTCCAAAACCGAGGCCTATATGGCCGATCTTTCAGAAACGGTCAAAAAGCAGGTTTCCGTTCCCGTGATCACAGCCGGCCGCATCTCTTCGCCGCAGACCGCGGAAAACATCATCGCCGGCGGCAAGGCTGATCTTGTCGGGCTTGCCCGCGTGTTGTGGGCCGATCCCGAGTGGCCCCAAAAGGCCCGGCAGGGGCGGGAAGACGAAATCATTCACTGTGATCCGGCCTGCGAGGATATCTGCATGCAGCTGGTCATGAAGGGCAAGCCGGCTTACTGCACCCAGTGGCCTCCGGAAAAAACCCGGAAATTCAAGGACCTGTTTCAATAAACAAGCCGCCCGTGCTTGACACGGACATTAATGTGTGCCAGTAGTGAGCATATGCACAAAATTGCTGAAATACCGCAATGCTGCTCCTGCCGGATTATAATGCGGATGCGTAAACCGCAAGGCTTTTCTCCGCCAGTGCCCGGGATTTCAACCCATATACCGAGAGGCCCGTATGTTTGACCTAAAGTTTGATGAAAGCAAGTGCCATGCATGTGAAACCCGCGATTGCCTGACCAGGTGCCAGTACATGGATTTGGACGCGGAAACAGCCGCAATCGAAATGGAAAAAATCATTTCCGGGCAGGACTCCCGGGTACTCCACGAGTGCCGGACCTGCTATGCCTGCGAAGAGTATTGCCCCGCCGGCAATCATCCGTTTTACCTGATTGTCAAGCGCCAGGAGGAACTGGGTATTGCCCCCCTTCCCGACCCCATTCTCCGGCAGGGCATCCAGGTGGGCATTCCCTTCCGGGGGGACCCGGAAATCACCGAGATCAACGGCCCGGTTTTAAACATGGGCGTATTCAGCCCGCTGACCCGTCTGATCCAGGGGAAGCTCTTTGAAGGCTTAACCCGGATATCCACGGACAGCCGGAAGATGCACCATTTTTTCTGCCAGCTCATGTACCTGCACTTTGCCAGGACCTCGGTTATCAACGAGCGGCTGCCCGGTGTGATTGAAACCATCTCGGCATACAAACCCACCGAGGTGGTTCATTTTCACGACGAGTGCTACGGCACCTACACTTCCTATGCCCCGGCTTTCGGCATCGAGGTGCCGTTTCGCTCCATTCACCTGTTTGAACACCTCTACAACCGCCTTTCCGAGCTCAAAGACGAAATCCGGCCCGTAAACTACAAGGTCGCCTACCAGCGTCCCTGCTCGTCCCGGCTCTCGCCGGATGCGCACGCGTATGTGGACAAGATTTTCGAGCTGATCGGCGCCGAGCACGTCAGCCGCAGGTACGTGGATGAAAACGCCCTGTGCTGCGGCAGCACCATCGTATCACAGAAACAGGAAGGCAGCCGCAGGTTCTGCCTGGAGCTGCAGGAGGAAAACATCAGGGACATGAAGCAGGCCGGCGCCGAGCTGTGTATCTTCAACTGCCCGGCGTGCATGCAGACCATGGGAAAACAGGTAGCTGAAAGCGGCATCATGCCGATCTGGATGAGCGATCTTTGCAGAATGGCCATTGGCGAAACACCCGCCTGAGGAGGTACATGTATGGATTCAGTATATGCGGCACTGGTCGAAATTGTGGGCCAGGACTATGTTTCGACCCGCACAGAGGAGCTTTTTACCTATTCCAAGGACCTGGGCACATCCGAGCCTCAATGGCCCGATTACGTGGCTGCCCCGGCCGACACCGAGGAAGTCAGCCGGATTGTCCGGATGGCAAATGAAAAAAACGTGGCCGTGGTTCCGCTGGGCGGGGGACTGTCGCTTGCCGGCCTGGCCCTGCCGCTCAAGGGCGGCATTGAGCTGGATTTAAAGCGGATGAACCGGATCCTGGAACTCAACGAAAAAGGCCGGTACGTGGTGCTCGAGGCCGGGACTTCCCACGGCAAGCTCACTTCGCACTTGCACAAGTATGCCCCGCACCTGATGCACTCGGAGCCCGGAGCGCCGCCGGCGGCCACCATCGGCGGCAACCTGGCCATCCACGGCCAGGGCGACCTGGGCCATCCCTACGGATTTAACTCGGACATGGTCAACGGCATGGAGGTTGTGCTGCCCACAGGGGAAATCTGCCGGTTTGGCTCGTGCGCCCTGGGAAACAGCTGGTACACTCTGCATCCGCTGCCGGACGTGAGCATGTTCATGGGATGGAGCGGCAGTACCGGGATTATCACCAAGGTTTCGCTGCGCCTTTTTCCCTGCAAGAAAATCCAGGAACAGGACGCATTTGTCGTGGAAAACGAGGAGCTGGTGCCGGAAATCCTATACGAGCTGACCCACGCGGGCATGGCCGGAGACATCCTGGTGGTCAGCCAGGAAATCCCGCCGCCCTTTAACCGCCTTCACTACGTTCTGATCAACATTTCCGGCGATTCCCGCAAGGAACTGGAGTTCAAGCGCCAGCTCATGTTTGATGATCAACTCTCCAAATACATTCAGGAGGGCACGGGCGGCATCGGCGCCGGCGGCCAGGAAGTGAACCGGCCCGAGGTGAGCAAGACCTCGGACTGGCGCAAGGGCGGCGGTTTTGAATACGTGGGCGCGATCATGCCGGTGGCGTCCTACCCGGAATGCTTCAGGTCCGGGGTCGAGATCTCCGGGCGGCACGGTATCCCGTATACCACCCTGGGCCGGATACTGGGCAGCGGCCACAGCATGATGTTTTCCTGGACCTTTGCGTTTAACCGGGCCGATGAGGAAACCGTCCGGCACGCCCGCCAGGCCCTGCACGAGACCGACGAACGGGTCCTGGAACTCGGGGGAACCCTCTGGAAACCCGCGGTATTCGGACAGAAACTGCTCATGGACCGGATGGATGACACCACGCTGCAGATGATGCAAAAGGTCAAGCACATGCTCGATCCAAACGGCATTATGAACCCCGGAAACTGGGAGGTGGCCTGATGGCGCTGACACAATACAGATACATGGATATCATCCACCGCTGTTTTCGATGCGGGTACTGCAAATTCCCCCTGGACTGGGATGATGTGGACAACTGCCCTTCCTATGCCCGGCACCGGCTGGAAAGCTATTCCAACGGGGGGCGGCTGTGGCTGATCCGGGCCTGGATTACCGGGGAGATCCCGTGGTCCGAGCACCTGGCGGAAATCGTCTATTCCTGCGTGGCCTGCAAGAACTGCGAGGAAAAATGTCCCCTGTCATTTGCCGATGATATCATCAACATGGTGACAGCTGCCAGAAACCTGATGGTGGATCAGGGGCTGGTGCCGCCGGCTGCAAAAAAGTATCTGGAAAACGTGCAGCTTCACGGAAATCCGTGGGGCCTGGGCGCCAAAAAACGGGACCAGTGGATGGCCGATTTTTCCCTGGAACCCTACCGGGACCAGGAATTTTTGTATTTCGTGGGCAGCGAGGGCGCTTATGACAGCCGGGCCCAGTTAGCGGCCCGGGCCCTGGCCGGGGTTCTGCAGAAGGCCGGCGTCTCTTTCGGGGTCCTGGGAAACATGGAAACCGATGACGGCAATGAAGCCGAACTGCTGGGCGAAGACGGCCTGGTGGAGCTGCTTGCCGAAAAAAACATTGCCCGGTTTTCCGAATGCGGGGTAAAAAAGATCATCACCCTGTCGCCGCACGCCTATAATGCCCTGAAAAACATTTATCCGCGCCATGGCGGAAATTTCGAGGTATATCACTACACCCAGGTGCTTGCCGAACTGATCCGGGCGGGTAAACTGGAGGCCCCGAAGCTGGATCCTGTAAAAATCACCTATCATGATCCGTGTTTTCTCGGGCGATGGAACAATGAATACAAGGCGCCCAGGAAAGTGCTCCAGTCAATCGGCGGCGCGCAGTTGGCCGAGATGGGGCGAAACCGGAAAAGCGCGTTTTGCTGCGGCGGCGGCTCGGCCAACTATTACATGGATCTTCTGGGCGGCAGTGAGGACAGCCCCGCGCGCATCCGGGTCCGGCAGGCCCGTGCCACGGGCGCGGATGTGCTGGCCGTTGCCTGTCCCAACTGCCTGAGCATGCTCGAAGACGCGGTCAAGGTGGAGGGCCTTGAATCCCGGCTCATGGTCAAGGATATCTCCGAGCTCATTTGCGGCGCCGGATGAACTGCCTAAAGTGCACATAAATGGAAAACAAAAATCTTTTTTGCAAAAAACATTGAGAGAATTTATATTAATGCGCATAAACTCAAAACACATGCGGCAGCCGGAAAATTGATTTTAGCTGGCATGTAGATATAATTCATTTGCCGGCGCTGCACAGTTATCCCTGAAAAAGAAGATGGAGATTAAAAATGCCGAAGGAAGAGGCAGTCGGGTGCGCCCGTCCCACCGGCGGACCGGTCGGAGAAAGTGCAGAACAAAGTCCCCCATCTGAATTTACACAAAAGCCGGAAAAGGAGGTCCGTCAAATGATTCAGCTCGGAAAAAAAGCCCCGGATTTCACCGCCCCTGCTTATCAGCAGGGAAAGTTCGTATCCGTGCAGCTTTCTGAATACCTGGGCAAATGGGTCTTGCTGTGTTTTTATCCCGGGGACTTCACATTTGTCTGAGCCACCGAAATTTCGGCAGTTGCCGAAAAATTTTCCGAGTTTCAAAAGCTGGATGTCGAGGTCCTGAGCATGAGTATAGACAGCGTATTCGTTCACAAAATGTGGAACGACAACGAACTGTCCAAAATGGTTGACGGCGGGGTGCCCTTTCCCATGCTCTCTGATGCGGGCGGCCGGGTCGGCAAAGCCTTTGGCGTGTTTGACGAGGATGCGGGCGTGGAAAACCGGGGACGCTTTATTATTGACCCGGAAGGCGTCATCCAGGGATTTGAAGTCCTGTCCCCGCCCGTGGGACGCAATATCGCGGAAACCTTTCGGCAGGTCCAGGCCTTTCAACTCATTCGTGAAACCAAGGGAGCCGAGGCCACGCCTGCAGGCTGGCGGCCCGGCAAGCAGACCCTCAAACCCGGCCCGGACCTGGTCGGGCGTGTATGGGAAACCTGGAAAACCGAGATGGCTTCTGACTAGGCTGTCGTGCGATATAGTCAGTATTTTTGATTTTTGAAGCGGGATTGCCGGCAATCCCGCTTTTCTTTTTTAGAAAATCCCACCCCCTGCGCGTGTGCACGCGACGACAATGATTCCTTCCCGGTGAATTGCGCTTACGCCTCAACTGATAGTTGCATACGGGCGAAAAGTATAATACAATAACATAAACACTGTTCAAAGTAGAAAACCAAAGTATGATCAGTATTTACGGAAATTCCCCCAAAAGGAGGTCCGGACATGACAAGCCAGATGCCCCCCAGGTTTCAGGCCGGTGACGCGTTTTTTGACCGGGCGCTTTATGACTGCTACCGAAAAATCAACTATCCGGAAGCGTGGCTGGCCGAGGGCAGATCCTACGACCCGGAAGATGCCTATGTGATCAGTCATCCGAGCTGGTTTTTTGAAGACTTGCCGGAGATTCCCGAAATTTCAATTTATGATCTGTTTTGTCTAACAGCTGAGCGCTGTCCGGATGACACGGCCGTAATCTTTCTGGACAAGCCCGCGACATACAGGCAGTTAAATGACCTGATCTGCAAATACGCCGCCCTGCTCAAAGATCTGGGAGTCGGCCGGGGCGACGTGGTGGCAACCATGCTGCCCAACTCCCTGCAGCATATCGTGGCTTTTTACGCGGCTGCCATGATCGGGGCGGTTCACAGCCCTATTAACGTCATGTACCAGTCCGACGAGGTTGCCTACCAGGTAAAGGACTCCGGGGCCAGCGTTATCCTGATCCTCGACCTTCTTTTTGACCGGGTCCGGCCGCTTGTGGAAAACAACACCATCAGCGAGGTCATTGTCACCAACATCAAGGACTGGGCTGCCGGGGACGCGGTTGTGCCCGAGGCCCTGAAAATGTTCTGGGACATTCCCAAAAATCCTGTTGACGGCACGCGCGACTTTTTCGAATCCCTGGAAAATTATGCCCCGCTGACAGCTGCCGAGCCGGTGGAACCCGAAACCGACACCGCACTTCTTCTGTATACCGCGGGCACCACCGGAAAATCCAAGGGCGTGATTGAAACCCACTTCAACCTGGTTTTCAACTCCCTTACCCATACCCACGCGTTTCGGGCATGGGGGGATCATGAAGTCAATTTTTCCATCATGCCCATGTTTCACACGGCCGGGTATTTTCTCCACCTGCTGCCCACGTTTTACCAGGGCGGCACTGTTATTCCGATTCCCATGTTCGACCTGCCGGATGCATTCCGGGTCATTGAAACCTACAAGGTCAACGTGATTTTTGCTCCGCCCACGTTTTTTATTGCCATGATGTCAAACCCGGATTTGATCAAAGGCCATGATCTAAGCAGCCTCAGCGTGACCATCGGCTGCGGTGCGCCCGTTCCCGAGGCCGTGCAGAAAAGCTGGAAGCAGGCCACCGGGGTCAAACTGGTCAACGGCTGGGGAATGACCGAAACCAACAGCGGCGGGATCATCTCCATTCCGGATATCAAGGAAAAAACCGACTCCATTGGTGTTCCCGTGTATTCCGAGGTCAAGATTACAGATGAAAAAAACCGGATTGTCAGGCGAAACACGGAAGGCGAAATCTGTTACCGGGGCCTGCAGCTGGCCCGCGGCTACCTGAACAAGCCCGAGGAAACCGCGGACAAGTTTCTGCCCGACGGCTGGTTTCGCACCGGGGACCGGGGCTTTGTGGACGAGGAAGATTTCGTGCATTTTGTCGACCGGATCAAGGACCTGATCGTGGCATCAGGGTATAATATCGCGCCCGTGGAAGTGGAGGATACCATATACCAGCACCCGGCCGTGGCTGAAGTGGCCGTGGTCGGCCAGCCGGATGCCTACCGCGGCGAGACGGTCAAAGCGGTCATTGCGCCCAAGCCGGAATACAAGGATCATGTCACGGAGCAGGAAATCATTGATTTCTGCAAATCACGCCTGGCCGCCTTCAAGGTTCCCAGGCGCGTGGAATTCCAGGAGAGCCTGCCCAAAAACGCCGTAGGCAAGATTCTGCGGCGCATGCTGCGGGACTAACCCTCTGCAATTCAACCTCTGGTTTTCCCTTTTTCGGAAAGGAATTTTTTTATGACAAACCCCTATGAAGCCGCCTATCACCAGTCCATCCAGGATCCCGAGACTTTCTGGGCAAAGGCTGCACAAGACTGCCACTGGTTTCAAAAGTGGGACAAGGTACTTGATGATTCGGCAAAACCCTTTTATCGCTGGTTTACCGGGGCAAAGATCAATACCTGCTATAATGCCCTGGACTATCATGTCGACGACCGGGGCCGCGGCGGACGCACCGCGCTGATTTATGACAGCCCGGTAACCCGTACGATTAAAAAATATACTTATGCCGAACTAAGAGATATCGTGGCCCGGTTTGCCGGAGCACTGAGAGATCTGGGCGTGACAAAGGGCGACCGGGTGATTATCTACATGCCCATGATTCCGGAAGCGCTGGTGTCCATGCTGGCATGTGCCCGCATCGGCGCCATTCATTCAGTGGTTTTCGGCGGATTTGCCGCCAGGGAACTGGCCACCCGGATCGATGACGCCCGGCCAAAGGTAATTGTTTCGGCTTCCTGCGGAATTGAGGGCCAGCGGGTCATCCCGTACAAACCCCTGTTGGACGAAGCCATCCGGCTGAGTACATCCCGGCCGGAGTCCTGCATTATTTTTCAAAGGCCCCAGGAGAATGCCGCGCTTTTACCGGACCGCGACGTTGACTGGGATGCGGCCATGCAACGGGCCGCCCCGGCAGACTGTGTGCCCGTTGCAGCCACGGATCCGCTCTACATTCTGTATACCTCCGGCACCACCGGGCAGCCAAAAGGCGTGGTCCGGGACAACGGCGGTCACGCGGTGGCACTGAAATGGAGCATGAAGGCTATTTATGACATTGATGAAGACGACGTGTGGTGGGCGGCCTCGGATGTGGGCTGGGTGGTGGGCCATTCCTACATAGTTTATGCGCCACTGCTGAAGGGATGCACCACTGTATTGTTTGAAGGCAAGCCGGTGGGTACGCCGGATGCAGGGGTTTTCTGGCGGGTGATTTCCGAACACAAGGTAAAGTGCATGTTCACCGCTCCCACGGCATACCGCGCCATCCGCCGGGAGGACCCGCAGGCCCGGCTCTTGCAGGAATATGACATGTCCGGTTTCCGGATTCTCTTCCTGGCCGGTGAACGCTCGGATCCAGCCACGATCCAGTGGTCTGAAAAGCACCTGGATGTGCCGGTCATTGATCACTGGTGGCAGACCGAAACCGGATGGGCCATTGCAGCCAACTGCATGGGGCTGCACCGTTTTCCGGTCAAGTACGGATCTCCCACCAAGGCGGTGCCGGGCTGGGACGTGCGGGTGCTGGATCCGGCAAACGAGGAATTGCCGCCCGGCGAAATCGGCGCGCTTTCCGTGCGCCTGCCCCTGCCCCCGGGATCCCTGCCCACCTTGTGGGAAAACGATCAGCGCTTTGTCGAGGCCTATCTCAGCGAATACCCGGGCTATTACAAGACCGCGGATGCCGGGATGATCGACGCGGATGGCTATATTTACGTCATGTCAAGAACCGATGATATCATCAACGTGGCCGGTCACCGGCTGTCCACCGGCGCCATGGAAGAGGTTCTGGCCGCGCACCCGGAGGTGGCCGAAGCAGCCGTGCTGGGCGTGCATGACGCGCTTAAAGGCCAGGTGCCCGTGGGATTTGTGGTGTTAAATGCCGGAGTAAGCCGGAATTCCGAAGATATCCTAGAGGAGTTGGTCGCCATGATCCGGGACCAGATCGGGCCGGTGGCTGCCTTCAAAAAGGCCACGATTGTCAAGCGGCTTCCCAAAACCCGGTCCGGGAAAATCCTGCGGGGCACAATTCAAAAAATCGCGGACAACCGGGAGTTTAAGGCACCGGCCACCATAGATGATCCGGCCATACTCGATGAAATCAAGGGCGCACTTGAAAAAATCGGTCTTGCAGAAGCCAGAAAATAAACCAGGGGCATGCTGCGATACACAGAAATTGCGCAGATGCTTGCTGCGGGATTGTCCGCAGCACTACCGGAAATAAAACAGGGAAATGGTCTCTGCCACACAGGCCGGTTTTTCGCTGCCCTCCACCTCAATGACAACGCGCCAGTAGATTTGGGCCCCGCCCGCGATATCCCTGACATCCTTGAGCGTCAGCAGCGGCCGGATTTTGCTGCCGGCCGGCACCGGGGCGGCAAAGCGCACCCGGTTCAACCCGTAGTTGACAGACATCTTTGCCGGGGGAAGCGCAACGGTTTCCTCCATGAAACGGGGTATCATGGAAAGCGTGAGAAATCCGTGTGCAACTGTGGTGCCGTAAGGTGATTCGGCTGCAGCGCGCTCCCGGTCCAGGTGGATCCATTGATAATCCCCGGTGGCTTCGGCAAACAGGTTGATCTGATCCTGGGTGACTGCCACCCAGTGCCCGGATGCGATCTCTTCCCCGATGTGCCCCCGCAGTTCGTCTATGGTATCAAATTGAACCCTGGCCATTTGCCATTTCCCTTTCCAAAGCCGGATTGATTTTATTGTATTTTTAGTATCACAGAATATGGGAGCTGACAAGCATTTGACCGGCTGCCCCCGGCTCGACTGCGCATTGGTTTCTGTATATTTTTCTTTGAGGGTTTCGCGTCATTCGTGGTTATGCTAAGGCGTGTAAAAAAAATAAAAACTCCTTCAAAACCCGGGTAAAACATGAGCAGATCCAAAACACAGGCAGCGCGTTTTGAGCAGATGATCTCGCCGCACATGAACACCATGTATAAAACTGCATGGCGCCTGGTCGGCAGGGCAGATGAAGCCGAGGACCTTGTTCAGCAGGTGCTGGAAAAAATTTATCCCCGGACAAAAAAACTGGAAACCATCGAACAGCTTGGCCCCTGGCTGAGGAAGGTGGTTTATCGGGAATTTGTCGACAATTACAGAAAAAGGGTCAGGCGCCCGGAGAATTACCCGGCTGAAAAGGAAGATGCACTTGAAAACCTGCGGGAACCGGAAGACAATCCGGTTAATTTTGTCGATTCGAACCGGATATGCACTCACCGGGGAGTTGACGATTTTTGCGGAGTATTACCGTACGGACAACCACTCGAATTTCCCCCGATACGATTATACCAGCAATCAGTTTATGGGCGGGCTGGAGAAAACCTTTTAGGCAGACGCAGGGCGGCATTTTCGTCAAGCCTTCAGGGAGGTTTTATTCCCCCCAGCGATCCATGTTTTCCAGAAAGGTTTCCGCCCTGTGGATGTTTTTCTGAATTTCGGGATCCTCCGGCTTTAATTTCAGCGCCTCCTGCCATATATGCATGGCCTCGCGGATATAACCCTTACCGTAAAGCATCCGGCCGCGATCTATCAGCCCCCTTACTTCCTGCTCAATGTGTTGCTCGAGCTTGGCGTTGTATTTCCCGGCTTTCTCAGGATTAATCCGGGCCATCTCACTGACAATCCGCCGGGCGGCAGCCAGATCCCGGTCCTCCAGGGCCCGGCGGAATCCGGCATTGAGCATCGGCCACTGCTTCTCGGCTTCAGCCGCCTTCTGACTCCGGGCTTCAGCAAGTTCGGCCCGCATTTTGCGCCGGATCCGTGAAAGCAGTTCCCCGGTTTCGTCGGAGTCCGGGGATAGCCTGTCAGAAATTCTCAGCGCCTCCAGGGCAATGCTGAAGTTCTCATTCTCGTAAGCCCGCCTGCCGATGTTATACAACTGCTGCGCTGTTTTATCAACCTCTTGGTGGTAGGCCCGGTAACGGCTCTTGGCGCTGTATCCGTCTGTCCGGTCTTCCATGAGTTGTTTTTCCCACGACCGAATGGTCAGCAGGTATCTGCCCCGGGCCAGGAGAATGTTGCGTTCACTTTGCCGGATATTCTCAAGGCGGCGTTTTTCACACGCCTTGCGCTGAGCTTCCAGGGAAGGTGCCTGCCCGAGGTTTTCAAGCGCTCGCTCAAGAAGGGCCGCAGCCCGGCCCCACTCCTGGCGGTCCATTAAACTGCCGGCTTCTTCCTGTATATTCCGGATGTAATTTCGCCGCTTCTCCCTGATCTCGTCGACGCGGCCGGCCAACTCGTCGTGGGCATCATGGGCCGGATCGAGTGCCTCAATTGTATTCAGAGCCCTTTCATACTTGTGGGCATGAACCCAGGCCTCGATGCGTTTCTCCACATTGGGCATTTGTGCATAAAAAGAGGCACAGCCGGTGCCTGCCGCCAGAAGCATAAGAGCGATTCCGGTTTTAATCCATTGCGTGATCAACCGCGGCTGTTTCCCTGAAGTTTATGAAAGGAAGGCGTGATGCCGTAAGTGGCGGGTATCCAGTTATCAATGACCATGACCTCGACATTGGTCTTAAAGCCTTTTACGCTGATGCTCCGGTTCTCATGTGCCTGCAGGGGGTAAACAGAATTAACCTCCCTGTAAAAGGCCTTATCTGTCATGATCTGTCCCGGTCTGGCCAGATCGCAGAGACGTGATGCCAGGTTTGCGGGCTCGCCGACCACGGTGTACTGCAGGCGCTCGTTGCAACCAAACAGGCCGGCCAGAACGGTCCCTCCGCTCAGGCCGATTCGAACATTCAGGCAGGGGTAGCCTGTCCTCGCCCGCCTGCTGTTAAGTTCAGCCATTCGTTCCCGCAGCCAGATTGCACATTGCATGGCGTGAAACCGGTGCTGCGTGTCCTGCTGCGGACAGCCGAATATCATCATTATACAGTCTCCGATATACTTGTCCACATTCCCGGTGCACTGATGGCAGATTTCGGCAAATTCGGTAAAATAAAAATTCAGCACCTCTGCGGTTTCCTCCGGCCGTCGCTTTTCGCTGAATGCCGTGTACCCGGACAAATCCACGAACAGCACGCTGGCCTCCACGCGCCGGCCCTCGCTGCTGATCTCAATGTGATCCCGTGCCATATATCTGGCTGCGACCGGGTTGCTGACAAACCGCGAAAACAGTCGCTCCACCTTTTGTTTCTGCTCAAGTCCGGCGGCCATGCTGTTAAACGCCCGGGTCAAAGCCCTGAATTCGCCGGCGTATTTGCCCTGAATACGAAAGCCATAATCCCCGGCCTCTATGGCGCGGGTTCCCCGGATCAAATCACGAACCGGACGTCCGAGGGATCGGCCCAGGCGAATGGCAACCAGGCTGACAGCCATTACAAGCAGCACGACCACGATTATGCCGGAACGAATCAGGCCGCTTTGCGCGGCAATGTAATCCGACTTGTCCAGCCCCACCCATGCCGTGCCCGCAGCCACATCCTGAAATACCACGGGGGAGTAAAACCACACCGTGCTATTTTGATTGCCCAGGGATCCGGCGTTCTGAGCGGTGATGTGCCCGGTAAACCGGTCCACAGGTATAGGGCGTCCGGCTTCTGCCAGAACCTTTCCATCCCGTTTGATAAATGCGGCCGAGACCACCGGGGACTGTTCGCTCAGCGAGTTAACCAGGCTCAGCAGGCTGAGATGATCTTCGGTAAAGACCAGTTCAACCGAGCCTGCACTTAACTGGGCTGCCAGCATTGTGCCGGTTTCGGAAAACTGCTTTTCAAGCAGCATAAACTGCCGGTAAACCATGGTATAGCCGACAATGCACGATGCGGCCAGCACCAGCACAGTCATGATAATTGCAAGTTTCTGCCCGAAATGTAACTTCATGGGTATTCTTATCCGCCTTTTGTAAAAAGCTATCGCACGGATCCGCAGGCGTGTCAATCTGAAAAAAAATAGTTAAAATTTCAGGTCATTATTAGCCATCTTGGCCACCTGCCGGCACGGGTTTTTAAAGTACCAGGAATATCACATCCGGGTCCGGGGAAGACGCGAAATCCGCAGGGACGGAGAAATTGAAATCGAATCCGATTTCTGTTGACAAGCCTTGGGAAAATCATTATTAGTATTTATAGACTGACATGTCAGTCTTATAGATTGTAATTAACTTGGCCAACATGTAAAAACAAAATGAAAAAGGAGGAATTGTAATGTTTAATGTACCCGCGGAAACCAGCATCCAGGAACTGCTCACCGAATACGGCCCCAAAATGGTAAAAGAGTCCGTGGAAAACCAGGGCCGCACCGAAGAGCTCAAGGGCACGGAATTCACCCTGGTCATTGACGTGGACGGCGAAAAGTACAGCTTCGTTGTCAAGGACGGCACCGACGTCCAGGTCGGCACGGACAAGGATTTGGATAACGCCATGGTCCGCTACATGATTTCCAGGGACGACCTGGAACGCATGATCGCCAATCAGCAGCTCGATATGCTTCTTGGCATCATAACCGATCTCAACCAGCAGAAATACCAGACGCTCCAGGGATTAAAGGGCGTGATGACAGCAATCCTGAGCAATGACGACGGCAGTGATTACACGATCAAGGCCTCATTTAACGAAGCCAATTCACCGGAGGCGACCTTCAAGATGAAGACCTCGGATTCGGCCTCCCTGATGCGCAAGGAAAGCAATCCGGTCAACCTGTTCATGTCCGGGGCCATGAAGATCGAAGGAGACATGTCTTTTGCCATGGCGACACAGCCGCTGTTCACATAAATCGCCATCTTTCCGCCCGAGACCGGAAGCTTACAGGCAACTGCGCAAAGGAGTTCTAGTATGGAGGAATGCGTTTTTATCGACGGGGTCAGAACCCCCAATACCCGCGGCCATGTAGAGAAGGGATGGCTTCGGAACTATCGGCCCGACGAGCTGCTCACCGAGGTTTACAAACACCTTTTTGAGCGCAACCCGCAGGTGGCGCCCGGGGACCTGGATTCGCTGTTTGTCGGATGCGCCAATCCGAGCGGCCCGCAAAACGATATCGGGCGCCTGGCCTGGCTGGCATCCGGCTTTCCGGATCATGTTCCAACAAACACCCTGACCAATCAGTGCCCTTCAGGCATGGCCGCCACCATTGCCTGCGCCCGGGCCGTTATGTGCGGGGAAACTGACATCATGGTAGCAGCCGGGGTTGAGGACATGGGTCAGGTGCCCATGGGCGCCAACATGGATTTTCCGCCCCGGCTGCTGAATTACTACGACGGGGCGGAAATTCCCATGGGTCCCACTGCTGAAAAAGTTGCCGAGCAGTGGCAAATCGACCGCGAAGACATGGAAAACATGGCGGAATGGTCCCATAAAAAAGCCGCGGCTGCCCGGGATGCGGGCAAATTTGACAATGAAATCATCCCCCTGACCGGGGTGGATGAACAAGGCAACGAATTTACCGTGCGCACGGACCAGGGCATCCGGAGCAAGGTGGACCGGGAAAAGATGCGCACCATGACCAGCCCTTTCAAACCCAACGGCGTGGTTACCGCGGCCACGTCATCGCCGGTGAGCAAGGGCGCCTGCGCCATGCTGATGATGAGCCGCAAAAAAGCCGACGAACTGGGCTTTTCCTATTCTTATAAGTACAGCTTCGGTGTGCTGGCCGGATGCGATCCCAGGCTCATGGGGATCGGACCGATCAAGGCCACAACCAGACTTTTTGAAAAGATCGGGCTCGGCCCCGGGGACCTTGGAGCAGTGGAGTTAAACGAGGCCTTTGCCAGTCAGAGTTTGGCATGCATCCGGGAGCTGGGCCTGGATAATGAAAACGCCCCGTTTGAAAAGGTCAACCAGTGGGGCGGTGCCCTGGCACTAGGCCACCCACTTGGCGAATCCGGTGCCAGAATCGTGATTACGCTTTTAAACATTCTCAAAACCGAGCACCCGGACGAAAAGTACGGCCTGGCCACCCTCTGCGGCGGGTTCGGAAATGCCGGCGCCCTGTTAGTGGAAAAAATTTAATGACCCTGGACATATCTGCGTCCTGATGTAAGGAGATTTCAGCATGGTGCAATTCAGCCTGTCCAAGCAGCAGAAAATGCTTAAAGACGAAGTCGCCAGGGTGGTCAGGGATCTGGTCGTGGAAAACGCCCATGACATGGACGAATCCGGTGAAATTCCGCCGGATACCCTGCAGAAAATATGGGAACTGGGCCTGTGCGTTTCCCCGGTGCCGGAGGCTTACGGCGGATTCGGCCTGGCGGCCTCGCCCCTGGAAAATGCAATTGCCATTGAAGAGCTGGCATACGGCGATGTCTCTGTTGCAGTGGCCGCGCTTCTGCCGTCCCTGTTTATCGTTCCGATCCTGGAACTGGGAACACCGGCCCAGCAGGAAAAATTCCTCCCCCTGGCCTGCCCGGAAAAATACCCCGGCCTGAGCCTGGCTTTAAATGAGCCGGCCATCGGATTTGACCCGGCCCGGTTAAACACCACGGCAACCCGGGAAAACGGGGGTTACGTGCTAAACGGCGAAAAATGCCTGGTACCCTATGCCGCCCGGGCAAGTCATATCCTGGTGGCTGCAGCGCTTAACGGGGAAAACCGGCTGTTTATCGTTGAAAACCAAACCAGCGGCCTGACCATCGGAGACCGGGAAAAAAACATGGGCCTGGCTGCCCTTGAAACCTCGGGGGTGAGCCTGGAAAACTGCCGGGTGCCTGAAGAAAACTGCCTTGCACCCGGTGAAAATGCCGGGTTTGAAACCATACTCGCCCGGACCAGAACCGCCATGGCGGCGATGGGAACCGGGCTGGTGCGTGCATCCTACGAATTTGCCAGGCAGTACGCCAGGACCCGGCAGCAGTTTGGAGAGCCGATCGGCTGCCGGCAGGGCGTGGCCTTCACGGTGGCGGAAATGGCATATGAAACCGATGCGCTGCGCTTTATGACGTGGCGGGCGGCTTCCAGCCTGGAAGCCGGAAATGACGCAAGGCGGTTATCCTACCTGGCAAAGCTCTATGCCGACGAGATGACCACAAAGCTCACCGACTACGGCGTCCAGGTTCTGGGCGGCCACGGCTACATTCGCGACTATCCGGTGGAACGCTACTACCGCAACGCAAGGGGCATCGGAAATTTTGAGGCCCTGGCAATTGTTTAAA
This sequence comes from Desulfobacterales bacterium, assembly GCA_046537995.1. Lineage (GTDB taxonomy): Bacteria > Desulfobacterota > Desulfobacteria > Desulfobacterales > Desulfosalsimonadaceae > Desulfosalsimonas. Next base: position 19,869 of record JBKHJS010000005.1, on the reverse strand, counting down.
TGCAGAAAGTGGAGTCTGTTATGATCAATCTCGAACCCAATGAAAAACTCGTAAATCTCCAGAGCAGCATGCGCCAGATGGCCGAGAGCATATTTCGCCCGGTGGCCCGGAAATACGACGAACAGGAGCACACCTACCCCCATGAACTCGATATGTTCAAAAACATCCCCGTGATGGGCGGCTCCCGTAAAAAAAAGGATTCAACTGAAAACGGAAAAAAGAAAAAGCAGAAATCCGGTATGTGCCAGAACCTGTCGACCGTGGTCACCATCGAGGAACTTGCCTGGGGGGATGTGGGGCTGCTGCTTACCCTGCCCAATGCCGGACTTGGCAACGCTTCCATCGCTGCTGTGGCCACGGATGACCAGATGGAACGTTTCGGCAACAAGTGGGTGGCCATGGCCATTACCGAGCCGGAAGCCGGCTCGGATTCCGGGTCCGTATCCACCACTGCCGAGCTTGACGGAGATGAATGGGTCTTAAACGGGGAAAAAATTTTTGTCACCTGTGCCGAGCGCTGTGATGCGGTTGTGGTCTGGGCGACAATTGACCCGAGTGCCGGCAAGGCGGGCATCAAGCCGTTTGTGGTGGAAAAGGGAACCCCCGGGTTCACCCTGGACCACCTGGAATACAAATTGGGAATCCGGGCTTCTGACACCGGCACCCTGATCTTTAACAACTGCCGGATTCCAAAGGACAACATCCTGGGCAGCTCGGAAATCAAGACCAATACCGAGGGATTCAAAGGGGTCATGAAGACCTTTGACAACACCCGGCCCATGATTGCCGCCATGTCGGTGGGCGTGGCCCGGGCCGCACTGGATTTTACCCGGCAGAAACTCGAAGATCACGGCTATCAGATTGATTATGATCTCAAGCCAATCAATGTCAGCAGTATTCAAAACACGTTCTATAAAATGGAGGCGCACCTGGAGGCCATGCGGCTTTTGACCTGGCGTGCGGCGTGCATGGCTGACGAGGGTGAAACCAACAACGTGGAAGCCTCAATGGCCAAGGCCAAGGCCGGCAGATACGGCACCCTGATAACCCAGCAATGCTGCGAACTGCTCGGCCCGCTGGGCTACAGCCGGCAGCATCTGGCTGAAAAATGGATGCGCGACAGCAAGATCCTGGACATTTTCGAGGGAACCGGCCAGATTCAACATTTGATCGTGGCCCGCAATATTTTGAATCTGAGCAGCAGTCAGCTCAAGTAGCCGCAAACCTGAAAGGAGACACACATGAAAGCCGAAGAGATCAAAAAGGCGGCCGTGATCGGCTCCGGGGCCATGGGTCACGGCATTGCCCAGGTATTTTCCATGGCCGGCGTGGATGTCACGCTCCAGGATATACAACAGGATATGCTGGACAAGGCAATTTCCAACATTACCGACAGTCTGGACTTCCTGGTGGGCAAGGGGAAAATTACCGCCGAAGACAAGGAGACCATTGTTTCCAGTCGGCTGCACACCACCCTGGAGGTGGCCCAGGCCGTGTCCGGGGCCCAGATTGTGGTCGAAGCCGTGCCCGAAAAAATGGACCTGAAAAAATCGGTTTTTAAAAACGTCTCGGATAATGCACCGCAGGATGCCATCCTGGCTTCCAATACTTCCACCATGAGCATTACCCAACTGGCCGAAGCGGTTTCCAATCCGCAGCGATTCATCGGACTGCACTTTTTCAACCCGGTCAACCGGATGAAGCTGGTGGAGGTTATCGGCTGCGAGTTCACCGAAGCCCAAAACATGGACACGGCGGCTGAATTTGCCAAAAAATGCGGCAAGGTGCCGGTCAAGGTGCTAAAGGATGCCCCTGGCTTTATCGTCAACCGCATCAACGCCCCGAGCCAGGCCCTGCTCAATGCCATCCTGGACGAAGGCGTGATTGAACCCGCGGCAATTGACAATGCCATGAAAAAGGTCGGCATGCCCATGGGACCGTTTGAACTGGCAGACTACGTGGGCCTGGACGTATTCGAGGATACCCTGCAGTATTATGCACAGACCCTTTCCGCAGATTACAAGCCCGGCCGCGTAATCAAGGACAAACTTTCCAGGGGCGAACTCGGCATGAAAAGCGGCAAGGGCATTCACGCCTGGCAAAACGGTCAGGCACAAATCGACCCGGAAAAGGAATCCCAGGAAATCGGTCCCCAGGACTTTCTGGCCATCCAGGCCAATGAAGCCGTAAAGGTGCACAAGGAAGGCATCGCGCGCTGCAAGGACGACATTGACCAGGCCATGGTATACGGCACCAAGGCGATTGCCGGCCCGTTTGCCCTGGCGGTAAACATGCAGCCCGAGCAGCTCACCGCGTCTTTGGACAGGCTCAAGGACCGCTACGGGCTTTCCATTTTGACCCCTGAACCCGATATCAAGGACGGCTCGTTTAAAAACTTCACATAATTGTCTCAAGCCCGCCTGGAAAAGCCACCCGGGCGGGCTTGTTGTTTTTCTGCCTTACGGATTCATCTCATAGGTATCCTTCAAGGCATCCACGTATTCATGCCAGAACCGCATAAAGCGTTTTCCGTCGTAGACCGGTTTGCGGAGCATGTCCATGCACCACTGCATCTGGTTTTCCGTGGTGTCCGCCTTTGAGTGAAGCTGCAGCGCGTAACGGGAAAAATCACGCACCATGAAATCAAATATCTGTTCGAGCAGGTCTGCCTCAAACTTCTCGATCTGATATTTTTCAATAATCAGTTGGCCGTAGGCCACCAGGGTAAAGAGTTCGCCCACGGCAAGGAGGAAGTCAATATTTTTGGCCTGGTCGGCATCCGGCGGGGCCTGGGCCAGGAAGTCCCTGAAAACGCCGATCTGCTCCTTGAAAATGTTGACGTTGGGCAGATCCACGCTGTTATAGGCAATATTGTAGTCGTGGAACTGGATTTTGCCCAGCCCCTTGGTGGGACCCTGGTTGAACAGAAATGTATCATCTGCCGGATCATCTCGTTTCGGCACCTCCGGGAACTCGCCCGGATTAAAGAAATAGTTGGCAATAAACTTGATGATCAGGGCCATGTTCACGTGAACGGTTCCCTCCAGTTTCGGCAGGGAACGAATGTCCTGGGCCGCCAGCTCGAAAAACACGTCCTTTTCAAAACCGCGGGCCGCAATCACGTCCCAGAGCAGATTAATCACCTCTTCGCCCTGGGTGGGGACCTTCATCTTGGTGATCGGGTTGTATAGCAGGTAGCGCCGGTCCTCTGCCGAAGCCGAGCGCATGTAATCGGTCGCCCGCTGGGAAAAAAGCTTCATGGCTGCCAGCCGTGTGTAGGCATCGACAAAAAGCTGCTTGATATGGGGAAAATCGGTGACATATTTTCCGTACAGGTTACGGTGGCCGGCATGGTTGATGGCCTCGTAAAAGGCGTGGGTGGCAAGGCCGATGGCGCCCCAGCCCAGGTTGAACTTGCCCACGTTGACCGTGTTCAGCGCCGAATCCCAGGCCTCCCGGCCGGTGGAAAGGATCTCGCGGTCGGTGACCGGATAGCCGTTTAAGTGGTACTCGGCCACGTATCCCTCCCAGTCCACCACGTTTTGCACCAGGTCATAGTTTTCATGGGTCGGATCGGCCACAAAAAACACGTATTCGTCGGTTTCCGAATTCTTGCCGAACGTGGATACCATTGCGGCCTCGTTGGCATTGCCGATGTAGTACTTGCCGCCGTCTGCAACATATTTGCCCTCTGCCAGGGGGGTAAGGCTCATTTCAGAGGAATACAGATCCGCGCCGTGCGCCCGCTCGGAAAGCCCGAAGGCAAATATGCCGCCCTGTTTTAACATCCGGGCGGCCTCCTTTTTGATCTCCTCGTTGTTTCCCATGAAAACCGGCCCCAGCCCGAGGATGGTGACCTGCCATGCATACCAGTGCGACAGGTTGTAAAAGGCCAGGATTTCGTTGAAATCGCAGTTTCGAAACGTATCCCACCGCTTGTCCGGATCCCCGTCAACCACGTGGGCCTGCGGGGTCAGAAGTGTGGCAAATACTTCGTTTTCCTTGAGAAATTCGATAAAATCCCGGTACCATCGGCGCTCATGGGCATCTTCCTTGAGCTTTGCCTTGCCCCGGGATTCGAAATATTCGATGGTCTTTTTCATGATTTCCCTGGAGCGGGGATCCAGGTGTTCAAACCTCTCTGTTTTGGGATTAAGCAGCATGGGGCCTCCTGATCGAATTGAAGTAATTTTTACCGTGCCGTTTTATGATGTTTGCATACAAACCAAGCCGACAATGCCCGGCCTGTTCAGATGATATCGCGCAGCAGGCGCTTGAGCAAAATGCGCTCCTCGCTTGAAAAACGCGCCAGAATCTCCCGGTTTGATTCCTGCCGCTCCCGGATCAGCTCATCTTTCTGGCTGTCTGCCTTTTGGGATGTATACAGCCGCTGGACACGCCGGTCATTGCGGTCAGGCGCCTTGACGATCCAACCGGTTTCCACCATCCGTTCGAGAACGCCGGAAAGCGTGGCCTTGTCCAGCATAAGCAGCCGGGATAGCTCTGTGGCCGTCATCCCGTTCTGGTACCACAGCGCCTCGAGCACCAGGTGCTGCATATTGGTCAGCCCGTAAGGTTTCAGGCGCTTTTTAAAATTATTATGGGCTTTCTGGTAGGCCTTGCCCAGCAGAAAAACCATGCATTCGGGCAAATCCTCAGGCAGTTTTGACATTTTCCGGCACCCGGCGTAAGTATTGTTCGTACACGAACCAATTAAAATACGCCTGCAAAATTGTCAAGCACAGAATGCGTTGAAAATTTTTATCAACTGCATATTTTTAAACCGCAAAAGACCACATCGGCCCAGCTGTGACTTAAAAATCGGATCTGATAATAATTAGAAAGGAGATACCGTCATGCGCATCGGATTTATCGGACTTGGCATCATGGGATTTCGGATGGCGTCCAACCTGTTGAATGCCGGATACGACATGACCGTGTATAACCGGACCAAAACCAAGGCGGACACTTTGATTCACCGTGGCGCGAAATGGGCGGATTCACCGGCGGAACTGGCGCGTAATGCAGACATTGTCATTACCATGGTGGCTGACCCGGATGCCGTGCGCAAGTCCGCCCTGGAACCGGACGGTTTCCTGCCGCACATGCGTAATAATTCTCTTTGGATCAATACCTCCACGGTCAATCCGTCCTTTGCCAGACAAATGGCCGCGGAATCCGAAAGCCGGGGCGTGCGGTTCGTGGACGCACCTGTGGCAGGCTCCAAAATGCCTGCGGAAAAAGGCGAGCTGATCTTTTTTGCAGGCGGAAACCGGGCGGATATGGATGCCTGCGGCCCCCTGTTTGACGTCATGGGCAAAAAGACCGTGCATACGGGTGAAGCCGGCACGGGCAGCGGGCTGAAGATGCTGTTTAACCTGCTGCTTGGCACGGGCATGGCCATGTTTGCAGAAGTCTTGAACCTCGGGCAATCTCTTGGCTTTTCAAAGGAGACGCTTTTTTCAACCCTGGTTGGATCCCCCGTGGTCCCGGGATTTATCGAGGGCAAACGCGGCAAGATGGATTCCGGGGACTTTGCGGCGGATTTTCCGCTCAAATGGATGCACAAGGACCTTTACCTGGCCGCCTTGACCGCCTACGAGCAGCAGGTGCCCATGCCCGGTGCCGCTGCGGTAAGGGAGCTTTTCGGCCAGGCATTGCAGGCCGGTTACGGGGATGCGGACTTTTCCGCCCTGGCCCGTTTCCTGGAACCGGATGATGAAGATCAATAAAGCCATGGAGGCATCTGCAAATACAGGGCCATGAGCGTTTATCCGCGGCGTGCACGATATCGCGGCGATTTGTCCGATTTCGCCTTGATCGTGCGCAGCAACTGCTCAAATGCACGGTTCAGACGAATAAAGGTTTCATGACCTCCGCCCTTGTCGGGATGATGCGCCTTGGCCTTTTCGCGGTACTGCCGGGTCAGGCTTTTTATCGTCATCCCGGATAGCATTCCGCGTGAGATGCCCATCACGGAAACCGCCTCATCCAGGGGCATTGCGGATCTGGGCGCCGGCGGACGGTAGGTATGGTGCCGGGCTTTGAACTGCCACATGAGATCCTCGAGATAGCGGCTGCCTGCAAATTCCGTATCAAAAAACCAGCATGCATACCGGATCAGGTAATCGTTCAGGCGTTTTGTCACCTCCAGGTCCGCCCAGAAATCGGTATCCGCGTTCAGCCGGCAGAGTGCGTCCAGAAAGCATTCGTCCACCCTGTCCCGGTCCAGAGCTTCCGGAAACTTTCGGGCAAGCGGCCCGGTAAAGTACCCGGGCACGTCAAAGATCACGTATGCATAGTTTTTCTTTTCCCGGGCTTCGAGCACCTGCTCCATTTCCATGAACTGCTGCTCGATCTCGTCCCGGGACTTGTCCAGCAGGCTCCGGTAAATTTTCCGGGGTACCGCATGAATCCGGGATTGATCCAGTTCCCCGAAACGCAGGTAGTGCACCCGGCGCATATCAAAGATGTGAAAGGATTCGGTTTCGCAGCGCTTGACCTGCACGGCGATTTGCTCCTGCACCGACCGGGGCTGTGCCTTGCGCGTAAATCCCCGGATCACCCGTTGGGTCTCCGGGTCTAGAAACTGCCAGAGCACGGATTCCAGTTCGTCATAATCCGGCTCGCATCCCTGCTCGGCAAGCCGGTCGCAGAGTTGGTCGTCAAAATAAAAGCCCGGGCCGGAACCCGGATAAATGATGTATTGCCCCGGGTCCTCGCCCAGGTCAAAAAGTTCCCGGCTTACGGTTGTGCCTCCGGTCTTTACGCTCTGCCGGATCGCATAACGTCTTTTTCCCCGGATTTGTTTTATGGCCAGATACATGGCAGTCCCTCTGCTTTGTTGTCATGTATTGAATATAATCATCCCTGGACAGATATCCCATACCGGATTTGATCGGACAGGCCCGGCACTTTCCTTGAATCCTGCGAATTTGGGCTTATCATAATACATAGAAACCGGAGGAATCATGCAAGAACCAAGCAGCAGTCCGGCCGATCGCCTGGGAATTCCCCTGCATCTGCCATGCGGAGCGGTCATCAAGAACCGCTTCTGCAAGTCCGCCACCAGCGAGACCCTTGGAAACCGGCGCAACGCGCCAACGGAAAAGCTGGCGCGCCTATATCGGACCTGGGCCCAGGGCGGTGCCGGCCTGCTGGTGACCGGAAACGTCATGATAGACCGGCGGCATCTGGGCGAACCCGGAAATGTTGTGATCGAGGATGAACGCAACATGAATAAGCTCAGGTCCTGGGCAGAAGCCGGAAGCCAGAACCAAGCCCATATCTGGATGCAGTTGAACCATCCGGGCAGACAGGCGCCCAAGCCCCTGTCCGACCAGCCCGTGGCCCCGTCTGCAGTGGCGTTTCGAACCGATATGGCCAGGTTTTTCAACCCGCCCCGGGCGCTTTCCCCTGCTGAAATCCGCAACATGATCGCGCGTTTTGCAAAAACCGCCATGATCGCCAAAAAAGCTGGGTTTACCGGGGTGCAAATTCACGCCGCACACGGCTACCTGGTCAGCCAGTTTCTCTCCCCGCTGACCAACCAGAGAACCGATGAATGGGGCGGATCAGCCGAGAACCGGAAGCGGTTTGTCATGCAGATTTATAATGCCATCCGAACCCGGGTGGGACCGGATTTTCCGATCAGCATCAAGCTCAATTCCTCGGATTTCATGCGGGGCGGCCTAACAGAGGAACAATCCGCGCAGGTGGCAATCTCACTGGCCGAAGCCGGCATTGATCTGATCGAGATATCAGGCGGCACCTATGAGCGCCCGGCCATGACCGGCCGCACAAAGCAGATGCCCCCGTCGGATTCCGAGGCGTACTTTCTGTCCTATGCCGAAAAGATCCGCACCCGGATCAATACACCGGTTGCACTTACCGGCGGCTTTCGCACGGCCGCAGGCATGGCTGCCGCAGTTGAAAAAAACGGTATTGACATGGTGGGTCTTGCCCGGCCCATGGTAATCGATCCGGAACTGCCGAACCGCATTCTTGACGGCGAGGATTACGTCAGCCCGATCCGACCAATCCATACTGGCATCCGGATTATTGACCGGGTGGCCCTGCTCGAGCTGACCTGGTATGAACAGCAGATCGGATACCTGGGCCGGGGCAGACTGCCCAGGCCGAAACAGGGTGCCTGGTTTTCCCTGGCAAAAACCCTGCTTGAAAACGGGCTTCAGGTTTTTCACAAACGACGGGGATAATCGGTGATGCATTCTTTGCAAAGCAAAACAATTGGATTATAGTATATTTAAGTATAAGCGCATGGAGGTTGCGAGATGACGGAAGAATTTTATGATGTGATTATCCTCGGGGCCGGACCTGCAGGCCTGCAGGCTGCCCTGCACGCGGTTCGCCGGAAGGTCTCGGTCCTGGTGGTAGGAAAAACCGCAAAAAGCAGCGCCTTTCGGGCGCACATTGAAAATTTCTGCTGTCTCGAAGGACAGTCCGGCTCGGAAATGCTGGATTTGGCCAGAAACAAGGCCGAGACCCAGGGTTCGGAATTCCTGGAAGAAGACGTCTTGTTGCTGGATAGTGAAGAAAACGGGTATGTGGTGGAAACCGAAAGCCGACGGCAATTAAAGACGCATGCGCTGGTCCTGGCCATGGGCGTATCCAGAAACGCCCTGGGTCTGTCCGGGGAAAAGGGGCTTGTCGGAAAAGGAGTCAGCTACTGCGTTGACTGTGACGGACCCTTCTTCAGAAATGATCCGGTGGCTGTCGTGGGGGGCGGAAGCGCGGCGGTCAGTGGCGCACTGACCCTTTTGTTTTATACCAGTAAGATTCACCTGATATGTCAACAACTAGAGGTTGGCCAACAGCTTGCCAGGAGTTTAAAGGAAAGTGAAATCAATGTGCACGAGGGCCGGAAAGTCACTGAGATCAAGGGTGGCGACAGTGTAACCGGAGTGCGGCTAGATGATGGCACCGAACTGGCCGTAAACGGCCTGTTTATTGAGCTGGGCGCAAAAGGTGCTGTGGAGCTGGCAGGCAATCTTGGGGTTTTTCTGGACGAGAGCATGCAGTATGTTGCTGTGAACAAAAAACAGGAAACCAATCTACCCGGCGTTTACGCAGCAGGCGACATCTGCGGCCCGCCTTGGCAGGTGGCCAAGTCCGTGGGCGAAGGCTGCGTGGCCGGCCTGGAAGCCGCAGCTTATGCCCGGCACAAGAAACGTCAGACCATCTGAGATCATAACATTTAAAAAAGGAGGCGGGCACGGATTTAAGATCTGTCTTGTGCCCGTGATGATGAAGTTTTATGAGCCGCAACACAGATGACAACACGCGCCTTGTATATTCCACGGAAAATAGCGGAAAGTGCCCGAAATGCGGCAAATCCCTTAAAAAATGCGAGTGCGGGCAAAAACCGGCCCCGCCTGCTGCAGACGGCATTGTCCGGATCCGGCGGGAAACCAAGGGCCGCAAGGGCAAGGGCGTCACGATCATTACCGGGGTCCCGCTGGAAGGCGAAATGCTCAAGGATCTGGCCAAGCGGCTAAAAGCCAAATGCGGCAGCGGCGGCACCGTGAAAAACGGCGTGATCGAAATCCAGGGAGACCGACGGGACATGCTTAAACAAGAACTGGAAGCAGAAGGCTTTACAGTCAGAATATAGTTTCCAACAAAACAGCGGCCGTTTCGAGCCGGAACCCGCAGCAAAAGCTCCGGCAGTCCGGACAAAACCCTACCTGATCCCGAAGCTCAGCCGCCAGGTCTTCTCGCCATCGCTCACTCGCACGTCATCGGGATTGATGGTCTGGATCCGGTACCCGTCAATGCGCTCCTTCTGCCGGCATATTTTGCCGTTAATCACCGCAATACGGTTTTCCGGCGCATCTGCCCATGAAATGGCCTGCAGCGTCAGCGGACCGTCTTCCATGATTTCCGGTTTCTGCGCGGCATCGGGTTGGACAGATCCGTTTGAAACCGGCTTTTGACGGGTTTCTGCCTTGTCGTCCGCGGACCTGGCCGGCGACTCGCCGGATTCGGACGGCTTTTCAGTCTGTTGTCGGGCTTTCTCGCCGGATTGTTCCTGCCCTGCCTGAGGTTCGGATTCATCGGCGCTTCCGGATTCGGGTTTTCCGGTATCCGGTTCTGCCTCGTCTGTATCCCCCACAGCCGGATCAGCTTGCGCCAGGACGATACCCGGGGATTGCTTTGCCTGTTGACTCCCGCCGTTTGCCCGGGCTGGCAAATCCAATTCAACCCGGGTCCGGGCTACCCGGGAGGTCGCGGCCGTGGGACTGACGGCAAGGGTGGCCAGTTTCCATATACCTGCTGCAAAAACAAGAAAAAGCACCACTCCTCCGGCAATCACAAACACCGGCCGCGCCCGGGAGGATCTGGTAAAAGACACCTTTGTGCCCTCCCCGGTCCCCGGCGATGCGGTTTCTGATTCCAGTTTTTTCAATGCATCCAGAATGGCGCTCAACTCACGAATCCTTTGCATTTCGACGCGAAATCCGCGGCATATCGGCCGGGGCATGCAGCCGGTATAGGATGATCTTGGTCAGGGGCCCCACTTTCCCGTTAACCACAAGTCCCTGCCCGGCCTGAATTCTTCTGACCGCCGCCCGGGTCGCGGCATCATAGGTGCCGGTAATTTTCACGCTGCTCATGCCGATATCCCGGAGTAGAAGCTGCAGTTCGGCCACGGACAGGGCGCTGGCCGCCACTCCGATCACGCCATTGATATCGCGCGGGTTTTCCCATAACACGTAGGCTTTCCCGGTCCACAATGCATCGACTGTTTGGATCGGCACCCGGTAAAAACCCTCGGTTCGGGGATGATAAAACGTGAGGGTGTCATTGTTGGCCGCAACCACTGTCAAATACACGCGTTTTTGCTTATCCGAACCGGCAAAAGACATGATCGCCGGCAGATTGGCCTTGCGGAGCAGATCCAGGTCCTGCTCGATCATATAGAGCTCAAGCCCGTGCTTTTCAGACATCTGGCGAAAAAATGCTTCCGGGTTATCGATGGATGCATCCCGCGTAAGTCCCCGAACATCGCGGTGCCAGAGCGAAAGCACATATGACATTGCCGAAATTCCGGAATCCGGGCCCATGGTGCGGATCAATTCTTCAAGGTCTTTGCGCCGTGAACTGGTATCGGCTTCGGCCGCACGAACCGGCAGATCCAGGGATACGGTTTCGCTGTCTTCCGGCCGGGATTCTGCCTGAGCAGGTGCGACCCGTTCTTCATTGCTCGTGTTGTGCACCACGGCCCGAATGCCGGAGAGGTTTATCCAGCCGAGCTGGTAAAAAACAATCCCTGTAAAAGCAAGCACCAGGGCGGCCAGCACAAATGCCGGCGCCGCGGAAAGCTTCCGGCCTGTAACGGGCGTATACGGCTGCCGGCTCGAGAGTTCGGCAATCGCCAGCCTGACAGTACTGCCGGTAATTCTGTGCGTATTGTTGTTGAATGCAACCAGCAGGGCCCGGTCGCAGACTATGTTGATCAAGCGGGGAATGCCGCCGCTGTATTTATAAATCCGCCGCAGTGCGGGTCGGGTAAAGGACACGGCCCCCGGAGCCCGGGAAGCCACGTTAATCCGATGGTAAATATAATTGACGGTTTCCCCGGCATTTAAGGGGCAAAGACGGCAGGACAGGGAAATACGCTGGGCAAGCTGTCTGAGTTCATGGGAATCCAGCATCTCCGACAGCTCCGGCTGTCCGACCAGCACAATCTGAATCAGCTTGTGGCGCACGGTCTCCAGGTTGGAAAGCAGGCGGAGTTGTTCGAGAACGTCCCTGCCCAGGTTCTGGGCCTCGTCAATAATAAGGACGGCCTTTTTGCCTGCGGCCCTTTTTTGCATCAGGAACTTGTTTAGCGCGTCAATGAGGGCCTTGGGGTTTGTGTCGCCGCAATGAATCCCGAATTCATCGTTAATGGACTGCAGAAGCCCCCTGGCGTTTAATTTGGGATTGAAAATATAGGCACTTTCGACTTCAGGGGCCATGCCTTCAAGAAAAGCCCGGCACAGCATCGTCTTGCCGGTGCCTACCTCCCCGGTAATCTCAACAAATCCTTCCTCCTGCGCGAGTGCGTACTTGAGGTGGGCCAGTGCCTCTTGGTGACCCCGGCTCAGGTATAAGTAAGCCGGCGTGGGCACCAACTTGAAGGGCCTTTCCCGGAAGTCGAAAAATTTATTATACATAAGGCGCGAAATCGTCGGCGTGCGGTTTTATCCCGAATATTGGAGCTGCCGGGTCTTTTCCAGAAGTAACATCGAAAAGGGGGAGATGACAACAGATTTATCCGGGGGCGCTTCCGGTTCTTCGGGGCTCGGAGACAAACCCGGTCTCCGCATCAGGGCTGTCTGCCAATATGCGCAATTGTTCGAATTTTAATGGTGAAAAACGGGCCGCCTCGGGCGGCAAACGCACCCCCTGGGTCTGCAGCCAGTTTGCCCGGGTCAAAACGGCGGCCCCGACCAGCAGATTCATCGCGATCGTAGCAAAATCACGGTTTTCGGCTTTTTCCAGAAATGTGTCCTTGACCCATTCGTTAAAAGCGCCGATCGCCGGTCCGCACCATACCTGGTAGTCGACTTTCCGCTCCGGCTCCCCGCTGATTGCCCACATGGAGGAGCGTCCGAGATAGGCGCGGAATACCAGCGCCATTTTGTGCCGCGGATCTTTTTCCGCACGTGCCACCTGGGCAGGGTTGCGCTCCAGGAAAAACTTCCGGGTTTTTTCCCATTCCGTCTCAAAGTTTCTGCGCAGAAATTTTTTCTCGATATTTTCGCGTTCTTCTTCCGGAATCTGCTCAAAGCTGCTGTAGCGCATGTAATAATCATACAGCCGGGCCGCGCGCATGGCAAACATGGTACCGCGCTTGAGCACCTGGACCCTTCCGCCCTTTTCAAACATGTCCGCAGACGGCGCCATGGTTACATCCCCCTGGCCCGCCTCGGCCAGCATCCGGCGCACGGTCTGGCATACGCCGGCTTCCACGCACGACTGGTTCACCGATCCTGTCAGCACATAGCCGGCGCCCATGGAAAAGGCCGCGGCTGTTGAGGCCGGCGTGGCAATTCCCCCGGCAAGACCCACTGAAATGGACCGCGGATAATCGTATTTTGCACACATTCGATCGCGCAGGGCAATCATCGTGGCCAGCAGGGCGATTGCCGACTGGTTGTCCGTATGCCCCCCGGAGTCGGCTTCCGCAGTGATCGCATCGGCCATGGGAATGCGGGCTGCAAGTAAAGCCTCTTGCCGGGTGATCAAGTCCTGCTGCAACAATTTTTCAAGAATTTTTCCGGGCGGCGGACCGAGAAACCGGCTGGCCACCTCGGTCCGGGAAACTTTGGCCACGACCCTGTTGGGAACGATGGTTTCGCCGTTTGCATCCGGGTAAATTCCTTTTACCCGGTAACGAACGAGATGCGGGGTAAGGCGCAGGTAGGCAGATGCGCTGACCAGGCGCATGCCTTTTTGCAGATACAGATCAACGACCCGGCCTTCCAGTTCCGGGGCGTCGGGTGAGTGGATAAGGTTCATGCCAAAGGCAAGACCGCCGAGTTCTTCCTGAAGCCGGTCAATGGCGTGCTCAAGCTCGGAAAGCCCCAGGCCGGCTGCACCGAAAAATCCGACCATGCCTGCACGCGCTGCGGCCGTGACCATTTCCACGGACGTAATACCGTTGGCCATGGCGCCGGCGACATACGGATATTTTATTCCCAGCATGCGCTTAAAATCCGGATCCCCGAAATCACGGGGATTCAGCGGGGGAACAAATCCGCGCAGCTCATATCCGTGCTCACCGCTCCGGCTCCCCGGATAGAGATCCGCCCGGCCCCAGGTGGCCACTGCCGGTGCGCCGTGTGCATCCACGACAAAAACAGGTTTTCTGATGTCCTGGAGTGCCGAGTAAAACGCTTCCGGTGCCGTGTCCGGTTCTGCGCTGTTGTGGCTGTACCAGAAACCATAACCGGGACGCGCTGTTGCGGATACACGCATACTTCCCCCTCAACTCGGATGTCATCTGATGTGACAAGAGATCCCGTATGAATACGGCCAAGCCATGAACGCGCGGCACAAGAAACAATACCAGGCATTCGGAAAACCGGGTCAACCGCTCTTGCGCTTTGGTGGGATCCGGACGATTCGGGTTTCGCCTTCGTGCAGGGAAATCGCATTTTCCGGGCAGAACGCGGCGCATACGCCGCATCCGATGCAAAGCTCCGGATCCCTCTGCGCAACGTCTTCGTCTCCGAGATAAGCCGCACCTGTATGACAGTGTTCGACACACGTGCCGCAGCCGGTACACAGATCCGGGTCAATCACCGCCAGGAAATTGGTGGCATTGGTAATCGGCGCGATCATGTTTTCCACCGAATTGCCGCAGCAGCATCTGCAGCAGTTGCAAATACTGGTTTCCGCCTTGTTAATATCAAAATTGGGGTGGTAGGCCTTGTGCACCAGCCCGTCTGCCTCTGCCTTTTTAAGCACGTCCAGCGCCTCCTGCCTGGAAATCCTCCGCGCAAACCCCTGCTCGCTTGTGTAGCGGGCGGATTTTCCAAAGGTAAAACAAGTCTCCCGCAAATCCGACTGCCGACAGGGCTGTCCGGACAGATCCTTGTGATGACGGCAGAAGCAGTGTCCTAGTGCGATCTCGTCGAATTTTTCAATCAGCTCGCTTACCTCTGAAGTCGGCAGAATCCGGTCCACTGCTGCATCCAGGGATTCATCCACCACGATCCGAACGGGCTGTCCCGTGGACTTGTTCTCTGTGACCGGCACGGTCCGGTCAATGGGAGGCATCTGCATCAGGCTGGGAATGAGGTTGTCGTAATTCTGCTGCACCATCTCGGAGAGTTCGGCAAACAACTGGTCAAACAGCGCACTGATCTCCCGGTTGCGCTCGGTGTCCTCCAGCTTGCCCATGAACTTATATTCAAAGGGCCCCACGTTTAACAGCGGCAACAGCCTGTAAACCGTTACCCCGTGCCTGTTGGGCTGGTTAAAAATCACCCCCCGGGCGGCCAGTGCACGGGTCTTTTCCAGAATTTCATCCTCGGCAAGCCCGGTGCTCTCTTTGAGCTGCTCCAGGGTCTGGGACTTGCGGTCCTTGAAGGCCAGAATGAAATCCAGCTCATCTTCCAGGATAAAATAGCGCAGCAGCTTGACCAGTGTGTCATTGACCGGCACGGGCGTGCCGCCTGCCGCGCTGATCACGTGGCCGACCTGTTTGTACTTTTCATCAATGCGCGTCTGAGAAGTCATACTTTTTCTTTCTCCGTGAATTTCAGAAATTTGCAAAAAATATTCGATAGTTCTGCATCAAGTGACTTCCCAATATATCTATTTTATTCAAGAAATCAAGCAAAAAGCGCTTGTCTCCCCTTTTTGAGGTTTTTATGGCTGATGGTCGTGGCGGCAATTTGCCGGCGGTTTTATAAGAGTGCCGGCAACAGGAGGAAAAAGCAAATTTTACAAGAAATCGGAATAGTTATGACATAATTAGATTTGAGTGTCAACTTTTAAGTGTTGTGAAAATAATGTGCACATGATCTCTTCTATTGCCGAAAAAATACCAAATGGAATGAATATCCCCAATATTAAGGGAAAAAATTTCATCAGACAATCGCAATACAATGGATCGAAACTTGAAAATCCAAACGCATTATGTCACCAGTAGAAAACAAATCTTGCACAATGTTTTAAAAAACCGGCAATCAAGCTTCAGTTAAAGGAGTGCGCATGGAAAACACGGGCGCCCCCGGGATATATCAAAAGCCTGGTGTTGAAGGCCGCATTTAGTGTTTTTATGACTGTGGATGAGCTGATCCGGATGGCGGAGAACAACCAGGCGCTTGCCGGGGTGTTTGTACACAAAATGGCCCCATGCCCGCTTTCAGAAAAATCTGATGCAGGGACTGCACCTTCCATGATATCCACGCACCCGGCAGTCAAACAGCGAATCCGCCAATTAAAACAACTGGAAAATCAATAATATGCTCTTTATTCCCATGGAAGGCAAAATCAGCTGGCGCAACCCGCCGATTGTGACCCTGCTGCTGATCGCCGTAAACTGCCTGATCTTTTTCGGGTTTCAGTCTGCAGACAACCGCAGGTCAATTGAAGCCTATGAATATTACTTTGAAAGCGGACTTGCCGCAATTGAACTGCCCAGATACGCCGATTTCACAGAACTGGAACCCGGAAGCCGGCCGGATCCGGAAGATCTGGAAGAACCCTCTGAGGCCGCCTTCGGCCTGATGATGGAAATGCGGCGCGACAGCAAATTCATGGATGCCCTGTATGCAGACCGGATCATCACCCCGGCAAGCCCGGATTACAATACGTGGGTGAACAAACGGGCGGAATTTGACCGGCGCCTCGAGCAGACCCTTGCCCACCGCTACGGCCTGGTGCCGGCAAAAGCAAAGCCATGGTCCTTTGTCACCATGATGTTTATCCACGGCGGTTTATGGCACCTGCTGGGCAACATGGTTTTCCTGTGGATCATGGGATGCGTGCTGGAAATGGGCTTGGGCCGGCTGACATACGGTTTTGGCTACATCCTGGCCGGCATAATTGCCGCACTGGTTTACTTTGCCGTGCATCATAACAGTTATGTTCCCGGCATCGGTGCATCCGGTGCAATATCCGGCCTGATGGGCGCCCTGACAGTTCTATACGGCCTCACCCGGATCCGGGTGTTTTTTTCCACCGGGTTCTATTTTGATTACTTCCGGATGCCCGCGGTTTTGCTGCTTCCGTTCTGGCTGGGAAAGGAACTGCTTGCTTTTTTTCTCGGTGCATCCGGCGGGGTGGCTTACATGGCCCATGCCGGGGGGCTGGCCGGGGGTGCCCTGCTGGGCCTCGGGGCCAAGGGGATCATGGGGCCCGGCAAAAGGGCCTTTTTCGAGGAAGCCCCCGAGGATCCCACCCCGGCGATGATCGAGGATGCCATGGAACGGATTTCCCGGCTGGATTTCCAAGGTGCCAGACCCGTGCTGCAGGAGGTGATTGCCGGAAACCCCGGAGACGGCAAAGCCCTGGGCCTGCTTTTTAACGTGGAAAAGCAGCACCCCGATTCCGCCCGGTTTCATGAAGCCGCCGGGCAGTATCTTTCCCATCTGCTTGCCGGCCCGGCAGACCATGAAAAGGCCTTCGCAGTCTACCGGGAATACGAAGATCTGGCCGGGCGCCCGGGCCTGCCTGACGACCTGTATGCCCGGCTGGCATCAGCCTTTCTGGAAACCGGGCAAATCGAGGCGAGCAAAAAGATCCTGGTTCCCCTGGCCCGCCGGAATCCCGGCCTGGACACCATACCCGCCCTATTGCTCCGCTTGGTTCACGCCCTGGAAAAGCAGGGCATGACGGAGAAGGCCGAAAAATACAGGAGTATCCTGTGCAAGCGCTACGCGCATTCCCAGGAGGCGCGCATTGCTTCGGCAAAGGCTGGGGGCAATTGATCATGCAGCAGTATGTGCTGCGTTACGCCGTGCCACCCAGGTATTCCAGGTAGCGCTCGAATCTGGGCCGCATGGCATGCTCGGGAAATTTCCGCAGCAGGGAGTTCATGATTTTCCTGGCCCGGTCTGCGTCCATGAGCCGATCATTGTATAACTGGGCCGCCCGGAAATAGGAAAGCGCAACCTCGTCGGCCTCGGGATGGGTCTTGACCAGCCGCGAAAAAATCTTGAGGGCATCCTTGAACCTGCCCGCATCAGCCATCCATTCCCCGATCTTAAACATGGCAGGCGCACCCGGTGTAAAGTTCCGGTCGATTCTTCTGCAGGCATCATAGGCTTCCAGCGCTTCATTCTTCCAGCCTTCGGCGATTGCGAAATCCAGGTAAACCGGTGCGTGTGCAAGCATGCCGGCCTTGTCATTATTGTTTTTCAATAATTGAAAATACTGACGGGCCAGGTCCGCATTGAATTCTCCGCCCTGCTGCCGCCACTGGCCGATATGGTCGATGGCCTGGTCAAAACTGCCGTCCCGGCACAGCACCGCAACCATTTTGGCTTCCCGCACAGCCGAATCGTCCGGAACTTCGCGCTCCCTGCCGGCATCCGCCCGGATATCATCGGCCTCGATGTCGTAGCCAAGGACTTCGTGATACTGGAGCAGCACGTAACCCATCAGATGATAGGAAACCACGGTATAGTAATTTTCAACAAAGGCGGCCAGGCAGGCGCCCATCCAGGCCGGCACATACGGCATGAACCATTGCAGCAGGGCCCCGGGCGCACCGGCGAGAATGGCCAGGAAAACAAACATGATAAAGTAGGCCTTGCCGATCTTAAACGGCAGGGCCAGAAATGCGGCCGGATTCAGCGCCGTGATCAGGCTTTCGGTGTTAACCAGCACGATAATCATGGAGGGCAGCATAAACACCGCCAGCAGCAGGTATAATAAACCGGCAATACCGCCCAGCCGCCCTGCAACCATCGAGCCCAGCACGATCAGGATAAAAATCAGCGCCGCCTGCTTGACCACCGGAATCACTACCTCCAGGAAGTTGCCGGAGATCATCTCGTCCACGCCCGGCGGTGTCAGTTTTCCCCGGGCCGTGCTTTTTAAGGCAACATAGGCATAATTGAGCAAAAGCACCCAGCAGACAAACTGTACAATCCAGCTCCAGTAAACCAGGGCTCCCAGGGAAAGAACAGCCATGTAAATCATGGTGCCGGTAGCCAGGGGATAAATGAAAAACGCGGGCAGGCGCTCCCAAAAAGGCTTAAGCACGGCGTCGGCCCCGACCCACCGGGTTTCGGAAAGGCACTTCGGGCAGGAACGCAACAGCCGGTTGCCCGACATTGCACCGGAATCCTGCCTGATCACGCAATCCGGGCAGAAATCCTGATTACATCTGTCACAATGCCAGTGTGCGGTGCGGGTCGGATGCATGCTGCATGGCGTCATAAGGTGCAGACTCCTTTTCGGGTGGCATGAAAACCGGATGCAACCTTTTGCGGACGGATATAAGATGGATATAAACGGACTTTGACACGTGTCCCCAATATCCGCTTTCATGCTTCGGCAGAATCAGGAGTAATTTTTTCAATGGTCTCCCTGAAGATCGGATTTAAATTTCCGGGTAAGTTAATGGGTGATAAATTCCAAGCACTTGTTAAATATTTCAGGCAAAATGTCAATGGTAAAAACTGTAGGAGAACTTTTGAGCGTTATTTTTTTCAGTGAGCATAAATCAATAGCGACAAACTGCAAATATTTCCGGGAGTCGATCTTCATTTCTTGCAAACACTGCGGGCGGGTTTCTTCATAAAAAGGCATCAACCGGACAGCCGACCACCTGTTCCACGCGCCTGCAAACGGTTTTTGCCTGTTGCCACCGCCGCATGACCGCCTGCCGGCCATCCGGGTCGCAATCGGCATGACAAGCCACGATATTGGCCAGGGCTTCGGCAAACCCCCAGCTTCTGAGCTGAGATGCGCCGGCAGCGGCATGATCCGGCTGACCCTTAGCGATATCGTGCAGCAGGGCCCCGGAAACGACGAGATCGGTGTCCACTGGCGTGCCGGTCGCGGCATTCACAGCGCCTGCAAGTTTTTCCGTGATCCCGGCCACGGTGCGGCTATGCACGGCAATCTCCGAGTTCTTTCCGCAGACCCGGTCCAGAAGAATCCGTGCCTCCCCTGGCACAGGAATGCCGTGCCGCTGCCAGAGCCCGACAGCCCTGTGGTATTGCACGGGCGTGTCAATATCCACCAGGATATGTTGATCCGGGACTGCCGCCGTAACAAAACAGCGGATTCTTTCAGCACCCCGCGCAGGCCCCGCTTGCCGTCATGAGCGGCGATTTTACCGCGCAGCGCCGCACGGATCAACGGTGGATGACCCGTTCGATCCCGGAATGCCGG
>JBKHJS010000227.1:0-3050 GCA_046537995.1 Desulfobacterales bacterium | reverse complement strand
CCGGCTTATACAATTTTTCCGGGCTTTGTTCAAGACATGGTTCGGTTGATCATGAAATTGCAGTTGACTGCTATAATGGACTTCGTTATAATATGATTTATGATACGAACTTTCAAAACGACCGGCACAAGAGACGTGTTTGATGGCCTGGCTTCCCGGGCCGCCAGAAAATGCTGTCCCCGATCCATTTGGCCCGTTGCACGCCGAAAGTTGGATCAAATAAACCGGGTCCGGGAGGTCAGCGAACTCAAGGTGCCGCCGGGAAACCGCCTGGAGCGCCTTAAAGGCGATCGGGAGGATCAATACAGTATCCGAATCAATCAACAGTACCGAATCTGTTTTATATGGGAGGAAGGCCATGCCTACAAGGTCGAAATCACAGATTACCATGAATGAAGGTGCGGGGAGTCGCCTTCCCCGCAATCGCCCGCCAACGCATCCAGGAGAGATGCTTTTCGAGGAATTCGTTAAGCCTCTTGGACTGACGCAGGCAGAACTGGCTCGCCGGCTGGGAGTTTCGTATCCCCGCCTCAACGAAATTATCAAGGGGCGTCGCTCGGTGACGCCGGATACAGCGTTACGACTGTCCCGCGTACTGGGGATGTCAGCGGATTTCTGGCTGGGTTTGCAGCAGGATTGGGATCTCTGGCATGCACTGAACAGCCCCGAAGGCAAGAAGATCTCCAGACTCAAGCCTATTTCCCGTGACACTGGAACCTAAATTGAGCTCAATTTAGGTGGAACCTAAACTGCACAATTCAGGAAAAAATGCCGTATAACCGGAAATGAAAGAAAAACGGCTGTCCAATGTGGCGGGATTTGACGATGCGCCGTTTGACCGGGGGCATCAGGGCGGCGTGCCCATTGTGGGCACCGTGTATGCAGACCTGCGTTTTGACGGCGTGCTGGTGGGGGAAATTGAAAGAGACGGTTCTGATGCGGCCCAAAAGCTCGGCGATTTGATTGCCGGCTCCCGGTTTGCCGAACACATCCAGCTTGTCATGCTCCAGGGCATTGCATTCGGCGGGTTTAACGTGGTGGATGTATTTGCGCTCCACCGGCAGCTGGGTGTGCCGGTTTTGGCGGTATCCCGAAAACCGCCGGACATGGATGCCATAAAAAACGCGCTTATAAACCGGGTGGACAAAGGCGAAGAAAAGTGGCAAATTATCGAGCAGCTCGGGGCCATGGAACCGGCGGGAAATGTTCATATCCAGCGGGTGGGGCTCACGCTTGAGCAGGCCGCAGCCGCGGTCAATCGCTTTTCCATTCACGGCAACATCCCGGAGCCCCTGCGTACGGCCCATCTTATCGCCACTGCCATTGAATGCGGCCAGAGCCGCGGCAACCCCTGATCCGCATACCCCCTTTGCCCCCTATGTTTCAATCTCGGCAATGGACCTGCCAAGGGTGGCTGCGCAATGGGCAAGCGATTTTTCTTCATGCCGGCTCAACTGTCCGGAGACGATCCTTTCCACGCCCGCGGCAGACACGATGCACGGCACGCTCAGGGCCACGTCATCGATCCCGTATTCGCCCGCAAGGCACACCGAAACGGTCAGCACGCTGTTGCGGTTTCGCAGGACCGCATCCACGATCCGCACCAGGGCCAGGCCCACGGCAAACCAGGTGGCGCCCTTGTAATCAATAATGTGATAAGCCGACTGCCGGACCGTCTCTTCCATCTGCACCTGGTGCTCGCAAGGATCCCCGCACATCGCGCAAAGCGCGCAATAATTCTCAATGGAAACCCCGCCGATATGGGTCATGGACCACGCGGCAAACTCGGTGTCCCCGTGTTCGCCCAGGACGTAAGCATGCACGTTGTGTACGTCCACGTCGCAGTGCCGGGCAATGGTATGCCTGAGCCGCGCACTGTCAAGCACGGTGCCCGAACCGATCACGCGTCCCTGCGGCCAGCCGGAGCGTTTTTGCGCAGCGCGGGTGAGGATATCCACCGGGTTGGTGACCATCAAAAGCACAGCCCCGGATCCGGAAGCCGTGATTTCGTCGACCACGCCTTCCACGATGGCCACGTTGCGATGCAGCAGCTCCAGCCGGGATTCGCCGGGCGCCTGCTTGGCCCCGGCGGTCATGACGATCACCGCGGCATCGGCGTAATCCGAGGCATCTCCCACGCGGATATCCACTGAGGGAAAATAGGGCTTTCCGTGAAGCAGGTCCAGCACCTGGCCCTCGGCAAAATCCCGGTTCTTGTCAATCAGCACGATCCCGTCAGCCTGCCCGCTTTGGGCCAGCGCATAGGCAAACGTGGAGCCCACCGCGCCGGCCCCGACAATCACCACTTTCCGTTGCTTCCAGTCACCTGCCATGATATTCGTTCCTTAATGCCTGTTTTCATCCCAATCGGGATCGGGGTCGGGGTCGGGATCGAAAAAATGATCTCGCCGGGAAATCAGTAAACATGAACGATCCCGATATCGATACCGAACCCGATTCCGAACGGATCAGTCTTGCCGCTTACGTATTTTTGACGGCTTTTTACGAAGCCGTCATTTTTTATTAAGGTTAAGAGGCAGAAGGCGGGAACGCAAATTTTTACGGGGAAAGGAAAAGTTGGAAATATGCAAATTGCGGTACTGGGGTCCTGGGATACGGGTCTGGAAAAGGCCGTTTATGAAACCGCCGAACAAGTCGGCCGGCTGATCGCCGGGCGCGGGGACGTGGTGTTTACCGGCGGGTCCACCGGGGTCATGGAAGCGGCCATGAAAGGTGCCAAAAGCGCCGGCGGCACCACCGTGGGCGTGCTCCCCACGGAATCGGCCAAAGAATACGACCTGCTGGGCGGATACATTGACATTTTTATCCAGACCGGCATGGGAGAGCTGGGCAAGCTCGCCCCGCTGATTCACTCCACAGACGGGGCGATTGCCATAGCCGGGGGTTCGGGCACGCTGATCGAAATCTCCATGGCCTACATCCAGCAAAAGCCGATCGTGATCATCCCGTTTGCCGGGTTTACCACGGACCGGATCGGACAATACATGATCGGCAACAAGCTCGATCACCGGGGATACTGCACCGTGGAC
>JBKHJS010000004.1:0-43745 GCA_046537995.1 Desulfobacterales bacterium | reverse complement strand
AAAAAAGCTTCTGGGCGATCTTGCCCTTCAGGCCGGGGTCCCGGTTAAAGCAGTTCCTTATTACGAGGCTTTTCTGGAAGAAGAACAGGATAAGTCAGTGCTTAAAAGCCTGGCTGCAGCCTTCAGGCAGCTCGGAAAGCCGGAAGCGGCTCTGGAGGCTTTACTGCGATTCGATGAACACGAAAAAGACTCCGAATTGATGATGCTTAAAGCAGATCTTCTCTACAGCATGGACAAATTCGAGGGCGCGGCAGATGCATACTCTGCTGCCGGCCGAAACAAGGGCAGACAGGAAGGCCGGGCCTGGCTGATGGCCGGATACTCGGCCTGGGAGGCAGAAGACACGGAATCCGCCCTCAGGTATTTTAAAAAGGCGGCTGAATTTGAAAACCACAAAAAGGATGCCAGGGCAGCCATAAAAAAACTAAAGCAAGCCGCAGCACAAGATGAATAAAAAAGGAGGCAGCCAAGCCCGGCCAGGCCCATGCGGCTGCCTCCTGCAAAAAGCCCCCCGTAAACCGGGAAGCATCTTTTTTATAGCAGCAACAGCTTGGCGCTTCAATGCTTTAACCGGTTCGCGGGCATGTTTTTAACCCTTGCAAACTGACAGGAGGAAGATCAATGCGCACAAAGATCACCCGATGGACCGGTATTATTGTTATTGCCGGGCTATTGTCTCCGCTGTTTTTTTTGTGCAGGGCAGGTGCAGAAGAAGAGGTGAAAGAACTGGAGACGATCGTGGTTAAGGAAAAAAAGGCAAACCCGCAGATTGTTACTGAGCCCGGGAAGACAACTATAAACACTGAAGATTACCGTGGAGCCGGTATACCGCAGAATGTCTCGGATTTTGTCAAAGACCTGCCGATTATGAACTACAGGGGAGGCTCAGAGCTTGTACCCGACAGTGACACATTCTATCTGAGAGGTTTTGACAGCAACAGGTTTGTAAATGCAATGGACGGGCTAACCATTCGCAAAACCGGAGGCCGGAGAGGAAGCAATATCGTGGACTACGCACTGCTTCCGCCATTTCTCATAGAATCCGTGGAGGTTATGCCGGGCCCGCATTCCGCCCTTTACCCGGGCAAGAGCATCGGCGGAGCCGTAAATTTTATTTCCAGGGCTCCCAGGCGCCGTGAAGAAGCAAAACCGGATCTTTCCTTTTTAACCAGCTACGGCGACTACGGCACCCAGAATCACAGCATGTCCGCCAGCGGTGGCGCAGGGGATGTCACTTATGACTTTGGATACCAGAAATATGCAACCGACGGATATCTTAGAAATCACGAGGCGGATATTGACACGGTTTTCGGCCGCCTAGGATACCTACTGCCAAACAAAGGGTATGTTACACTTCAGGCTTCCTATTCAGATGCCGACCGGCAAAGGCCCGTTGTAAATGACCCGGATGACCCGGCAAGCGACTATGACCCGGATTACCCGGTCAGGGAAAAAACAAGCGGGCGGGATCTTTATTACGACGACAAACCCACTTGGGATAAATCAGCAACTTATTACCGGCTCAACAGCAAAATCCCCACCCCTTTGGGCACCTGGTCGGCAGGGGCCTATTACGGCGAGGAAACCAGGGATCATTTTGACCTGGACTCCGGCTCCTGGGAAACTCACTGGAAGCAGCGGGGAGCAAGGGTTTCCAATGAATTCTCGTCGGCTGACGGCCATGTAACCACCGTTGGAACCGAACTGGCACAAAACTATGACGCCCATGACAACGAGTCCTATAAAAAACGAATCGAAATCATGTCCGGTTTTGCCCAGCACGACTGGCAGATCACCCGGCGCCTTAACATGACCGCCGGGCTCCGCTACGAAGATATTGCAATCAACGTTGACAACTCAAGCAACGGCGGCACATGGATTTCAGGAGAAGACGAATGGATCAAGCGCGACTGGTCAAAATGGTCGCCGAAAAGCTTTCTTACCTACGAGCTTGACGATCACGCGGACTGGCTGCGGGATACCTCGGTATCGGCAGGAATAAGCCGCATCTGGCGGGCTCCGGATTATCACGGGGATTACAACCCTCAGGGTAAGCCCACGGGCGCATGGCTGGAACCCGAGCACGGAACCGGCTATGATGCAATACTTTCCAGAAGGCTCGCCGGTAATATCAACCTTGAGATGAATTATTCATACTACCGGATAAAGGATTTTATTTCTTATAATCGGAAATTTGCAGAGTACACCCCTTCTGAAGACAACTCCGTTGAGCCTGGCAAGGAATTCAAGGATTATAAAATCAACCTGGAAGAGGTCGTCCGACAGGGCCTGGAACTGCAGCTCAACGGCAGCCTTACAGAAAATATAGATTTCATGCTGGGATATGCCTACCAGGACTTTGACAACCAAGGGAATGAGCCTGCAGGGGAAGAGGAAGTGAGCAACCGTCCCGAACACAGGGCAAACGCCGGTCTTACCTGGCACGCCCGCGAGGGGACTCGCCTGATCCTTGACTACGAATATCAGGATGACCAGGTAAGCGTTGAGGCTCTCGAGGTCGCCGGAAATGAATACGAATTCCGGGAAACCGATGTGGATGCCTTCCACGTTTTTGATCTCGGGGTTGAGCAGCGACTGTTTGACCAGTGGTGCGGCATTAAAAGCGGCCTGCTCAAGGTTTACGTAAAAAACCTGTTTGACAGGGATTACATCAATTCAAGCGGAGAGCCGGCACTTGACCGGACCATGGGGGCGGCACTTTCTTTCAAATATTAAAGCACAAGGAAACCTGAAATGAACTGTATCAAAATATTTTCCGCATTTATTCTTATTATACCCGCAATTTTCCTCTGCCTGTTCGCAGGCATTTCCCATGCCGGCGATTCCGGCAAAACCGGTCTTTACCTGGTAAGTACCGGCAGCGGGGACCCTGATAACATAACTTTTAAGGCAGCAGACACCATAAAGGAGTCAGACGTTATCTTCTGCAGGCAAAGCACGGTGGATAAATTCCCGGATCTGCTGGCGGGAAAGGAAATACATGACCCGGGATTCGGTATTTTTGCGGTATACGGCAAGACCCCGGAAGAGGGAAAAAAAATCAGCCGGTTTGATTATGACGAAAAAATGGCGGAACTGGAAAAAATCTCGGAGATTATCCGCACGGCGGTAAAGGAGGGTAAAACCGTGTCCGTGCTGTGCAGCGGCGATCCCACCATCTATGGCCCCAACATGTGGTACATGGAGGAATTTGCAGACCTTGACCCGGAGATAATTACCGGGGTAAGCGCGTTTAACAATTCAAACGCAGCCCTTAAAAAAGGGGTCACTTCCGGCAAAAAAGCCCATTCCGTGATTCTTACCGCAACCTTCGGCGATGCAGCGCAATACGACGGCCCGGACAGCGTGGATAAACTGGCGAAAAACCGGGCCGCAATGGCCTTTTTCACCATGTTCATGAACATAGAGGACGTGGTGGAAAAACTGCTGGTCCACTATCCAGAAGACACCCCGGCAGCAATTGTCAAACATGCCGGCTATTCGGACAAACAGGAGGTCATCTCGGGCACCCTGGCCAATATAGCCGAAAAAACAGAAGAAGACCCGGGATTTGAATACATGTTCTACGTGGGCGACTTCATGAACGAATAAAGAAAAAAAGGAGCGGGAAATATGTCAAGAAAACCTGTTAAAAAAAGGTTTGTTTTTAAAATCTGCATTTTCTGTCTTTCTGCAGTCATTGTCTCCTGCATTTTCCAGGAATCCGGCGCCACGGCTGAAAAAAACAGCGCAGGAGGGTTCAGGCTTGTAAGCGTCGGCGTCGGGGACCCCGATCTTATCACGGTCCGGGCAATTGAAAGGATAAAAGAGTCGGATATAATCATATGCCGGCAAAGCGTTGAAAAAGAATTTAAAGAATACCTGGAGGGCAAAACAGTCTGGGAAGGCGCTTTTAATGAGTGGCGCACCTGGGACCAGGACTGCGGTGAAATCACTGACCGGGAAAAAAGGGAAAAATGCATCAATGACCAGGAAGTCAGGGAAAAACTGGAGGAAAAAATCAGGAAAGCCGTGGATGAGGGGAAAACGGTCTCGGTGCTGGGCCAGGGAGACCTGATGATCTATGGAGGACCCTACAGATGGTATCTGGAGGCGCTTGAAGACCTGGACCCCGAAATCGTGCCCGGGGTAAGCTGCTTGAACGCCGCAAATGCCAACCTTGGAAAAGACATCATGTCAGGCAAAAAGACCAGTTCAGCGGTGCTGACCCATTACCGGGATATTGACAAGGTGGCAGAGCACCAGCCCACCCTGGTTATATTTACCATGCACACCGAATTTGAAGACCTGGTGGAGAAATTAAGGCGTTACTACCCTGGAGACACCCCTGTCTCGGTGGTATTTTATGCGGGTTACAAGGAAAAAGAATACAGAATTTCAGGAAATCTTGACACGATACTTAAAAAAACAGAAGGCGAAGATTTTCCTTTTGAACACCTGGTATACGTGGGCGACTTCATGAAATAAAAAACAAAGGAATCTACAATTAAAATCAACAAAACTGCAAGGAGATTTAAAATGAAAAAAACATGTTATCCGGCAGTTATCAGTGCGGTGGCCGCGCTGGTGATTCTTGCCGCCGGCAGCGCGCATGCTCACAACCTGTGGTTAAATCCGCAAAATCATTATCCGGAAGCAGGCGACACCGTTGAAATCGGCATCGGCTGGGGCCACCACTACACAGAAGACCGTACCCACCAGGAGGTAAAAGACAGCACTGTACACGAGATTTCGGCAATTGATCCTGACGGGGAAAAAGTTGAACTGGAGAAAAAATCCGGCGCCTCCTATGAGCTGGAAACAAGCAAGCCCGGCGTCTACCTGGTGACAGCAAAGACCGAGCCGGTTATGTTTACCACCACCCCTGAAGGCAGAAAGCGGGGCAGCAGAAAGGACGTGGACAGGCCGATCAAATGCACCGCCTACAACATTCTGGCAAAGACCGTGATAACAGCAGGCGGCCAAGATCAGAACCTTGAGGGTAAAACCGGGCAGGAACTTGAAATCATTCCCCTTAAAAACCCGGCCGAGCTTGAAAAAGGAGATACTTTGCCGGTCAGGGCGGTATTTGAAGATCAGCCCTTAAGCGGTTTAGAGATCAAAGGAAACTATGCGGGCTTTGAAGAAAAAGGCCAGTCCGGGGACGGACACGGACATGATCACGGTGCAGCAGCAGAGGCGGTAACCGATGACAGGGGCGAGGCTGAAATCAGGCTCGAAAAAAAGGGGTACTGGATAATAATGGTTTCTCACCAGGCCCCTTACCAGGACGATGATACCTGCGACCAGTACATGTATAAGAGCGCCTTTACATTCGAGGTGCAATAATTTTCCATGATCCCGGGAAGACAGGAAAGAACAAAAATGAAGAAGACAGCGGGAACACTTATTCTTACCGGCTTGTTGCTGCTTTTGCTTGCAGCAGCCGCCGGACAGGCAGCGGCCCACGGAACAGACCATGAGACGATCGATCCCGGGCCTGCAGCGGCGGTGGAATTTACATATGCCGACGGCAGTCCCATGAGTTATGCCGAGGTGCTGGTGTATTCACCCGAAGATGAAGAAATCGAGCACCAGAACGGCCGTACCGATGCCAACGGAAGGTTTGTGTTTTACCCGGACAAACCCGGGAAATGGCGTATCCAGGCAGACGACGGCACCGGCCACCTGGAAAAAGCCTCTGTTGAGATTTCCGCCGGCAATGGAGAAGAAGATGAAAAAGGCTCCGCCGCCGCTGATGAAAAAGACAGCCGGCAGTCCGGGGCCGGCGGGCTTCCGCGCATCTGGGCGGCGGTGCTTGGGGTTAGCATTATTTTAAACATTTTTTCGGGATTCTATATTTTAAGGAAACCGGGCGGCAGGCAATGAAACACGCAGTCGACGGCAACGGGGACCTGATACGGCAGGTCGGGGTGTTTACCGCAACCGTGCTGGTTGTCTCCAACATGGTGGGCACCGGAATTTTCACCACCTCGGGCCTTATCATGGAAGAACTCGGCGACCCGGTGATTCTTCTTCTTTGCTGGCTTTGCGGCGGGATATTCGCCCTGTGCGGGGCACTGTGCTACGGCGAGCTCGGGGCGAAATTCCCGCGCGCCGGAGGCGAATACGTGTTTCTGCGGGAAAGCTTCGGAAAGATGATGGGGTTTCTTTCCGGATGGATTTCGCTCATAGTGGGGTTTTCCGCCCCGATAGCCGCTGCGGCCATTGCCTTTGCCACCTATTTTTACTCAGCCCTGGGACTTGAGGCTGCCTGGGAAATGCCGATAACGGTTTTCGGCATCCGGGCGGCAACCCTTTCTGCTGTAAATCTAACGGCAGTGGCGGCAATCATCCTGTTCAGCCTGCTTCATTACCACAGCGTGATAACAGGCAGCAGAATACAAAATTTTCTCACCATATCAAATTTCACCCTTATACTTTTCTTTATCATAGCCGGATTTGCCTTTGGCGACGGATCTGCGCAAAACTTCCGGGGTGCGGGAGGGCTGTCGTCATTTTCGGCAGAGCCCTTTGCAGCATCGCTGATATTCGTGTTTTTTGCATACAGCGGCTGGAATGCCTCTGCATACCTGGGCGGTGAAATAAAAAACCCCAAAAGAAACATCCCCCTGTCCCTGGCTGTCGGAACCCTGGCGGTCACGGGGCTTTATCTGATGCTAAACGCGGTGTTTGTCTATTCCATGCCTGCCGGCGAAATGTCCGGGGCCATTGACGTGGGCGCAAAATCGGCAAAATTTCTTTTTGGAGAAAGTGTTGCCCGCTACCTGAGCATTGCTGTGGCCCTGGGCATACTTTCCGCGGTAAGCGCCATGATCATGACCGGGCCCAGGATTTATTACGCCATGTCAAAAGACGGGGTATTTTTCACCAGGCTGGCAAAAGTAAACCCGGAGCGCAAAACCCCTGCTTATTCCATTGTCCTGCAGGGGGCAATAGCCTGTGTCATGGTGATTACCGCGGCTTTTGACGCACTTCTTACCTACATCGGATTTACCCTGTCAATTTTTGCCATGCTCACGGTCATAGGCATGATCCGCATAAGAAAAACCCGGCCGGATCTTTCCGCGATTTACAGGACCAAGGGGTATCCGTTCACGCCCCTGTTTTTTATCGCCGGCCACCTGTGGATCATCTATTACATGATCCAGAGCAGGCCCATCGGCGTGGTCTTCGGCCTTGCAACCATACTTTCAGGGATTGCTGTTTATATGTGTTTTGCCTGGTTAAGAAAACCGGGAAGCGGTGATAAAATTTAATTTCCGGGGGGAAGTGATTAATTGAAAAAACTAAAAATCTGATTTTAACTTGAAACCGCCCTGTAATCCGGGTAAAGGGCGTTGAAGAAAAAAGGATGGCAAAAATAAAAAAGGTCCAGAATTTCTCTGAACCCCTTACAAAAAATGGCGGGAGCGACGAGACTCGAACTCGCGACCTCCGGCGTGACAGGCCGGCGCTCTAACCAAACTGAGCTACGCCCCCGAATGTTGATCTTGGTTTTTCGGGAAATGGTGGGCGGAACAGGGCTCGAACCTGTGACCTACGGCTTGTAAGGCCGTCGCTCTCCCACCTGAGCTACCCGCCCCTGCCTTGACCATGTCCCGCTGCCGGATTATCTGACCGGCGGGCAGATTTTGTTTTCTAACAGGCAGGCCATGCGCTGTCAAGACAAAAAGCGCATTTGCCTCTGTTTTTACAGGTCCGCGATTGCGGGCCTGTCAGTATCTTTGTTTTTACCGGAATCGTGCGGCGGCAGGCCGTTAAATGTCTGCTCCCCCCCGTCTGCCGGCTTATAGAGACTGCTGCCTTCGGCCACGACAATGGCCCGGTCAATGACCTGGTCCATGTGCTCCACCGGGATAATTTCCAGTTGCTTGAGGATGGAGGCCGGGATTTCCTTTAAATCCTTTTCGTTTTCCGCCGGAATGATCACATTGTGAATTCCTGCGCGGTGGGCTGCCAGAATTTTTTCCTTCAGTCCGCCCACGGGCAGCACGCGCCCGCGCAGCGTGATTTCTCCGGTCATGGCCATGTCCTTGCGTACCGGCAGCTTTGCCAGCGTGGAGAGAATCGAGGTGCACATGGCAATGCCGGCCGAAGGCCCGTCCTTGGGAGTGGCGCCTTCGGGCACGTGAACATGGATATCGAATTTTTCATAGAATTTCGGGTCAATGTTAAACTGATCCGACCGGGATCGCACGTAGCTGATCGCCGCCCGGGCCGATTCCTTCATAACATCGCCCAGCTTGCCGGTAACACTGTACTCTCCCTTGCCCGGCATGATGGCGCTTTCCACATGCAGCAGTTCGCCGCCGAACTGGGTCCAGGCCAGGCCGGTGACAATGCCGATTAAGTCCTTTTCTTCCAGCTGGCTGCGCCGGTACTGGATCGGGCCGAGATGTTTCTCCACCGAGCGCGAATTGACGTGGAGGACCTTGTCCGGGCCGGATTTGGCGATCCTGCGGGCGATCTTGCGGCAGATGGAAGCGATTTCGCGTTCCAGATTTCGCACTCCGGCCTCGCGGGTGTAATTGCGGATGATGGTGTAGATGGCGTTTTTGGAAAACCGCACCTTTTCCACATCCAGCCCGTTTAGCCGGATCTGCTTGGGAATCAGAAACAGATTGGCGATGTTGTATTTTTCATGCTCCGTATATCCCGGCAGCCGTATGATTTCCATGCGGTCCTGCAGGGGTGCGGGAATGTCGTAGAGCGTGTTGGCCGTGGTAATAAAGAGAATATCGGACAGGTCGTAATCCATGTCCAGGTAATGGTCGTTAAAGGCGTAATTCTGCTCCGGATCAAGCACTTCGAGAAGGGCCGCGGAAGGATCTCCCCGAAAGTCCATGCTCATTTTGTCCACTTCGTCTAAGCAGAAGACCGGGTTGTTGACACCGGCCTTTCGCAGGCTCTGGATGATCTTGCCCGGCATGGCGCCGATATAAGTCCTTCTGTGCCCCCGGATCTCGGCCTCGTCGCGCACGCCGCCCAGCGACTGCCGGACGAATTCGCGGCCCGTGGCCCGGGACACGGATTTGGCCACGGAAGTTTTTCCCACGCCCGGCGGGCCCACCAGGCACAGGATCGGGCCCCGGATTTTCTGTACCAGGGACTGAACTGCCAGGTATTCCAGGATCCGCTCCTTGGGCCGCTCCAGACCGTAATGGTCTTCATCGAGGATTTTTTCGGATGCATCAATGTCCTCGGAAATCTCGCTTTTTTCAAACCAGGGCAGGCTCAGGATCCAGTCGATGTAGTTGCGGGTCACCGTGGCCTCGGCAGACATGGGGGTCATTTTCTTGAGCTTATTGAACTCGTGTTTGACCTTCTCCTCGGCCTCTTCTGACATTTCCTTGTTTTCGATGCGCTCCTCGAGTTCCTTGAGCTCGTCGTCTTCGGTTTCGTCCTCGCCCATTTCTTTTTTTATGGCCCGGATCTGCTCGTTTAGATAGTAGTTTTTCTGGCTCTGCTCCATCTGTTTTTTGATTCGGTTCTTGATCTTCTGATCGGTCTTCAGGATGGTGGTCTCCTGGTTGATCAGTTCGATCAGGTAGGTGAGCCGCTCGGTTAAGGAATGGGTTTCAAGGAGTTGCTGGTTGTCCCGGGCCTTGAAGGAAAACTGTGCGGCCGTGGTGTAGAGCAGCTGCACGGGATCGGTGATATTGGAAATGTTTTCAATGGTATCCTTGGAGATGTTCTTGTTCTGCTCGGTATAGGCCTGGAAGGCATCAACCACGTTGCGGATGTAAGCCTCGTTTTCGGATTCATCGATTTCCGGTTCCTCCAGGATTTCCAGGCTGACCCTGAAAAAGCTTTCATTGGTCTCGAAATCAATAATCCGGGCCCGGTGTTTTCCTTCCACCACGGTTTTTACCGTGCCGTCGGGCAGGCGCAGCATCTGCAGCACCTTGGCGATCGTGCCGGTGCGGTTGATGTCCTTTTGCTTTGGGTGATCCTCTCCCGGGTTGGCCTGCGTGGCCAGGAAAATATACTTGTCCTCGCTGTTCATGGCCTCGGACAGGGCATTGATCGATTTGGTCCGCCCCACAAACAGCGGGGAAACCATGTACGGAAAAACCACGATATCGCGAAGCGGCAACAGGGGCAGACTAGCCCCGCTGCCGTCGGCGTCGGCGTGTTTGAATATCTTGGGTATGGTTATCATAAGCACTTTTATCTGGTATATAGTTTTTCAATATGCGCGAATCCGGTGTTTGGTATTGCATATTGCGGTTTAAGGAAATTCTTCGGCAGACGGGCTTTTGTGCCGATCATGCCTGTTTCTTGGATTGCTGTTCGTAGAGCAGGATCGGCTCCTCGCGGTTTAGCACAACCTCTTCGCCCACCACGCATTCCTTGACTCCCGGAATCGAGGGGAGTTTGTACATGATATCGAGCATGGTGGATTCCAGTATCGCCCGAAGTCCACGAGCACCGGAGCTTCGCTTCATACTCTCCCTGGCTATGGCCGCCAGTGCGGCATCTGTAAACCGGAGATTGACGTTTTCAAGCTCGAAAAGCTTCTTGAACTGTTTGATCAATGCGTTTTTCGGCTCGGTCAGGATTTGGATCAGCGCATTTTCGTCAAGATCCTCCAGGGTGGCCGTAATGGGCAGCCGCCCCACGAATTCCGGGATGAGGCCGAATTTGATCAGGTCCTCGGTTTCCAGCATTTTCAGCAGGTCGCTTTGCGAGCGTTCGCGCTGGCTGACAATGTTTGCGCCAAATCCCATCATGTGCGAGCCGGTGCGCTGCTCGACGATCTTGTCCAGGCCGGTAAAGGTGCCCCCGCAGATAAACAGGATGTTGCTGGTATCCACCTTGACAAAATCCTGTTGGGGGTGCTTCCTGCCGCCCTTGGGCGGCACGCTTGCCTGGGTGCCTTCTATTATCTTGAGCAGGGCCTGCTGTACGCCCTCGCCGGAAACATCCCGGGTAATGGACGGGTTGTCTGACATCATGGCGATTTTATCAATTTCGTCAATATAGACAATGCCCCGCTGGGCCTTTTCCACGTCATAATCCGCGTTCTGCAGCAGCGCCAGAATAATGTTTTCCACGTCTTCGCCCACGTAGCCGGCCTCGGTCAGGCTGGTGGCATCGGCAATGGTAAACGGTACGTTGAGAAACCGGGCCAGTGTCTGGGCCAGCAGCGTTTTGCCGCAGCCCGTGGGTCCGACGAGCAGAATATTGCTTTTGTGCAGTTCCACATCATTGCTGGTCTGCTTGGAATCCAGCCTCTTGTAGTGGTTGTGAACCGCTACGGACAGGATTTTCTTGGCATGATCCTGCTGGATCACGTATTCGTCAAGCTGCTCTTTTATATCCGCGGGCGCGAGAATGCGATCGGCAATATCGGTTTCCTTGATATTTTCCTCTTCGATGATCTCGCTGCAGAGCTGGATGCACTCATCACAGATATAGACGGCCGGACCGGCAATGAGCTTTTTCACTTCCTGCTGGTTTTTGCCGCAAAAGGAGCAGAAGAGGTTGTCATTGCCTTCTCCGCCCTGATAAGATGACATATAAGCCTCCTTACTTGCTTATTTCGTCAAGATCGTCGCGGTTGTTGATGACATGATCGACGATCCCGTATTGGCTTGCTTCCGAACCGGCCATGAAAAAATCCCGGTCCGTGTCTTTTTCGATTTTGGACAGATCCTGGCTGGTGTGGTGGGCCAGAATCTCATTGATTCGGGCGCGCAGGCGAATGATTTCCTCGGCCTGGATTTTGATATCCGCTGCCTGGCCCTGTACCCCGCCCAGGGGCTGATGGATCAGGATGCGCGAATTGGGCAGGGAGTAGCGTTTCCCGTTCGCGCCTGCGGCCAGCAAAAGTGCACCCATCGAGGATGCCTGGCCGATGCATACCGTGGCAATATCGGGTTTAATGTACTGCATGGTGTCATAAACCGCCAGGCCCGCGGTCACCGATCCCCCGGGAGAATTGATATAAAAGTTGATGTCTTTGTCCGGGTCCTCGGATTCAAGAAACAGCAACTGGGCGATGAGCAGATTGGCGATCTCGTCGTTGACCGGGGTGCCCAGAAACACGATCCGGTCTTTGAGAAGCCGGGAGTAAATATCATAGGCTCGCTCCCCCTTGCTGGTTTGTTCAATGACCATGGGTATTAACGTCAAGTTTTTTTCCTCCTGAACAAGTTGGAAATCCGTTGGTTTTCTACTGGTTTGATTCTTCGGCCGGGGCCGCTTCATCCGTGGTGCCGGTCTCGGTCTCCGGTTCCACTTCTTCTATGTTTGCATGATTAATTATAAGATCGATGACCTTTTTTTCAAGTAGGGCATGTTTAAACCCTTCGTGCTTTTCCGGGTACTGCTTGTAATAGGATTTGACCATGTCTGCCGGCTGGCCCATGGACTGGGCGATTCTTTCGTATTCCGCCTCCAGTTCTTCCTCAGAGACCTCGAGTTCTTCCTGTTCGATGATTTTTGCCAGCAGAAGGTGCCTGCGGACCTGCTGCTCTGCCAGTCCCCGGTATTCCTGTTCCAGGTGCTCGCGGGTGATGCCCAGTTGTTCCATGGAAAGTCCGTTCTGGGAGAATTTCATCTCCGCATCCTTGACAATCCCGTCCATTTCATTTTTGACCATCACTTCCGGGATCTCGAAATCTTCGGTGAGCAGCTGGGTAAAGATCTGTTCCTGGAGTTCCTGGTTGATCCGCTGTTCATAGCCTTTTTCCAGGTTCTTGCGGATTTCTGCGCGAAGATCTTCAAGGGTTTCAAACTGGCCGAAGTTTTTTGCAAATTCGTCATCCACAGGCGGCAGAATCTGTTCGCGCAGTTGTTTTAATTTCACCGAAAATGTCACGCTCTGACCGGCCAGGTCCGCGTTATGGTAGTCCTCGGGAAATTCGACGGTAAATGTTTTTTCTTCCTCTGGCATCATGCCGATAAGGGCGTTGTCAAATTCCTGGGGAAATCCGGATTCCCCGACCTTCATGTTGTAATCTTCGGTAAACGGGGCGGGCTCAAATGGCTCCCCGTTGACAAATCCCTGGTAGTCGATGGTTACGAAATCTTTGTTTTCAACCGGCCGCGGCTCTTCCATGGGTTTGTACTCGGCCAGATGCTGGCGCAGACGTTCGATCTGGGCGTCAATTTCGGAGTCCTGGGCACGGTACAGGGTCTTTTTCAGGTCCAGCCCCTTGAAATCCACTTCAGGGAGTTCCGGCTTGAGCTCCACCGTGGCTGCGTACTTGTACGTGCTTTCCGGATCGAGCTCCGGGGCCTCCAGGTCCGTGGTTTCTATTACCGGCAGGTCGACTTCTTTTAATGCCTCGGGAAAGGATTCCTGTACCAGGTTGTTGGCAACGTCTGCATGCACGTCTTTTTTAAAATGACGCTCCAGCACCGAGCGGGGCGTTTTCCCGGGGCGGTACCCCTTAATCCTGGCACTCTTCTTGAGTTCCTTGTAGGCTTCATCCAGCTTGTTGGTTACCTGTTCCCGGGGAACCTCGACATGAACTTTTTTTTTCACCTCACTGACGTCTTCGACTTTTACCTGCATGGCGGTCCTTTCCAGTATCCTTACATCATTATTTCCCCGCTGGTGTATGCGGGGGAATTTTTTTGGGGTGGTGCGAGAGGGGAGACTCGAACTCCCACTCTTTTTCAAGAGCTGGATCCTAAGTCCAGTGCGTCTACCAGTTCCGCCACTCTCGCAGACGAATTTTCCTTTATTTTCGGCAATAATTCCGTTAAGAATTTGATGGCGTGTCAGGTTGTGCAAATTAAGGCAGAAAACAACCAACTACCTGAAATCATGGTAAAATTGTTAAGGGTATTTTGGTAAAATAATATTAATTTGCCGGAGTGTCAAGGAAAATTGAGGTGAAACGGGATATTAACACCAAGCCTTGTCGGGGTTTGAAACTGTTTTTGTGCCTGTCCGGCATTGTATTGGGATGTCTTTTGACCTGGACAATGGCTTCGGCGGGGCCGTTTTATTCCGCGAAATCCGGTGATGCCGTACGGGTCGTGGTGGTGGATCCGGGGCACGGGGGAAATAACAAGGGCGTAAAAGGCCCGCAAGGCCAACTGGAAAAAAATGTCTGCCAGGCACTGGCCGGAAAACTCGAGGATCTTCTGGCAGACAGATACCGGGTGGTTTTGACCCGTACCGGGGATTACGACGTATCCGCTGCCCAGCGGGTATCGCGGGCAAACCATGAAAACGGGGGCCTTTTTGTCAGCCTGCATACGGGCGGCGCATTTCGGCGTTCGGTGAACCAATGGAGCATCTACTGCCGGCGCCCCGGAGGTATTGACGAGGCGGAAGGTGCAGGCGCGTCAAATGAAGGCGGACCGCTTTCCTGGGATAAACTTCAGCAGCGGTACGCCGGTGCCTCGGCCCTGCTGGCGGAAAAGATGCGTGACAGCCTGGCACGGGCATCAATCCGGGCGGATCCGCAAATTATTGAAGCGCCCGTGGCGGTTTTGCGGGGGGTGGATATGCCTGCCATACTGGTGGAATGCGGACATCTGACCCACCCGGAGACGGCTGCGGCGTTCAGGCGTGAGGCGTATCTCGATGCCGTGGCCGGAGCCCTGGCAAACGGCATTACCAACTTTTTTCAGCACGGGCAGGATGATTGAATAAACGGTAGCGGGGTTTGTCTTGCACGCGGTTTTAAAGGGTGTTAAAACCTGCCCGGAAAAGGTCGTCGGGGCGTGGCGCAGTCTGGCAGCGCGCCTGCTTTGGGAGCAGGAAGTCGCAGGTTCAAATCCTGCCGCCCCGACCACCCTCCTGCCGCTGTATGGTTATGCCCGCCTGAATTGATTTTGATATAAAACGGAAATGTTGCGATTTACAGGAGCGGGCCGATGGATTTTAGGATGCCCCAGGCGGAAACGCTGCGCCAGGTGTTCTGGAGCACTGCCGCGGGCGCGGCGCTGACATGCGCCGCGCCCGGGCACGGGTTGAGCTGGTGCGGCTGGTTTGCCCTTGCCCTGTTGCTGGTTGCAATCCGTACGGCAACCGTGCCCCGGGCATTGATGCTGGGTCTGCTGGCAGGCGGCGTTCATTTTCTGACGCTGCTTTACTGGCTGGTGCCGACCCTGCATCGCTACGGGCAGATGCCCTCGGCACTGGCCGCCGGAGCGCTGCTGCTGCTTTCATTTTACCTGGCCCTTTACGTGGCTGCATTTTCCGGGCTGATTGCAGCATGTGCAAGAAAAAGGCTGCGCCACCCCTTGTGGTGCCTGGCAATGGTGCCGGTTTTCTGGATCGGACTTGAGTATTTGCGAACGCGCCTGTTTTCCGGGTTTCCCTGGGGGTTGCTCGGATACGGCCAGTATGAAAACCTGCATATCATCCAGATTGCCGATTTATGGGGGATATACGGCGTCTCCGGTCTGCTGGCCCTGGTCAGTGCCGGGGTGCTGGTTGCGGTCCTGGCCCTCGGCCGCAGGTTCTGGCAGAACCGGGTGCCGGACAAATCCTCGGCTGCAGTGGCGGCTTTGGTGGTTGCGGCCGCGCTTGCCGCGACCTGGAGCTACGGGGACTGGCGGGTCCGGCAAACCGACCGGATGGTGGCAGATGCCGAAACCATGCGCGTCGGAATTATCCAGGGCAATGTCGAGCAGTCCCTGAAGTGGGACGAGGCCTTTCGCGAGCGTACCACCCGCATCTATATCCGGCTTTCCAGAGAGCTTCTGGCAGATGAAAAAAAGCCGGACCTGGTGGTGTGGCCGGAAACCGCCCTGCCTTTTTATTTTTTTTATGACAAGGAACTGACCCGTCAGGTGCTTGACGCCGTGGCCCGCAGCCGAACGCATTTTCTGGTGGGCAGCCCGGCCTATGAATCCGAAAAGGGAGCAGAGAATCTTTCCATTTTTAACAGTGCCTACCTGATCGACCCGGCCGGGCAGGTTGCGGGCAGATATGACAAGGTGCATCTGGTGCCTTTTGGAGAGTATGTGCCCCTGAGAACCTGGCTGCCGTTTCTGGGCAAGATGGTTCCGCAGGCAATGGATTTTTCCGCGGGGCAAACCGGGCAGGTGTTGGACATGAACGGCGCGCGGCTCGGCGTCCAGATCTGCTATGAGGCGATTTTCCCCTCGCTTTGTACGGCCATGGTGCGCCAGGGCGGGGACCTGATCATCAACATTACCAACGACGCCTGGTTCGGCAAAACCGCGGCGCCAAGGCAGCACTTTGCCATGGCGGTTGTGCGCACAGTGGAAAATCGCAGGACCCTGGTCCGGGCGGCCAATACCGGCATCAGCGGGTATGTGGATCCGGCAGGCCGCGTGCTGGAAACCTCGGGGATTTTTGAAACCGCCGCCCTGGTTCGGCCGGTGCCGGTAATTCAGGACCGGATGACATTTTATTCGCGGCGCGGGGATGTGCTGCCATGGATCGCCATGGCCGCGGGGCTGGCAATGGTCCTGGTCAGCCTGGCAAACGGGTTGAAAAAACGCCCGCGTACTTGATAAAGACCGGGCATTATCATATTATGGAAGATACAGGCCAAACCCCTGTAAATATATGGATTGAAATCATTAAGGAGGCTGCCATGTCTGAAGAACTCAAGCCGGCGATAAATGAGTTTTATAAAAAGATCGATCAGTTAAAGGGGTATCTTTGACGTCCCTGCAATTGAGAAAAGGCTGGCTGAAATCGAAGACATGATCGGGGCTGAAGCGTTCTGGAACGACCCGGAACAGGCCCGCAGGATTCTGCAGGAAAGATCCCGGCTAAGCGAGCGCCTTGAGAGCTGGCGTGCCCTGTACAAGGAGATCGAGGACTGCGACACCCTGCTGGAGCTCGCCGAGGAGGAAGGCGACGAGACCGCAACGGCCGAAGTCCGGCGCCAGGTGGAGACACTGGAAAAGCGAATTCACGGCTTTTCCATTTCCATGATGTTAAACGGCGAGGACGACAACCGCAATGCCATTGTCTCCATCAATGCCGGGGCCGGCGGTACAGAAGCCCAGGACTGGGCCGAGATGCTGTTCCGCATGTACAGCCGCTGGTGCGAGGAAAAGGGCTATAAGATCGCGATAATGGACCTGCAGCCCGGAGACGAGGCCGGCATCAAGAGCGTGACGTTTACGGCCAAGGGCGGGTATGCCTTCGGATACCTCAAGGTGGAAACCGGCGTGCACCGCCTGGTGCGCATTTCGCCGTTTAACGCCAGCGGCAAGCGCCACACCTCTTTTGCTTCCGTGTTCATCTACCCGGAAATCGACGATGAAATCGTGGTGGATATCGATGAAAACGATCTGCGCATTGATACCTACCGGGCCAGCGGGGCCGGCGGCCAGCACGTGAACAAGACCAGCAGCGCGGTGCGCATCACCCATGAGCCCACCGGGATCGTGGTGCAGTGCCAGCAGGAAAAATCCCAGATCCGCAACCGCGAACTGGCCATGAAGGTGCTGCGCGCCCGCCTGTACCAGAACGAAAAGCAAAAGCAGGACCGCAAGCTGCAGGCCATCCATGAATCCAAGGGCGAGATCGCCTGGGGCAACCAGATCCGTTCCTATGTCCTGCATCCCTACCAGATGATCAAGGACCATCGGGTCAACATGGATATCGGCAATGTCAATGCCGTGCTCGACGGGTGGATCGATCCGTTTATCGAGGCGGTGCTGCTCTCTGGCGTGCCCGCAAGCCCGGCGGATGTCAATGAATCCGCTTGACTTGATCCGGGAGTATTACCGGCCCGGCACCCTGGCTTATGATGTGCTGGTACGGCATTGCGAGGCAGTTACAGAAGCCGCCCTTTGCCTGGCCGGGCGTGTGCCGCATCTTGTGCCCGATCCCGGGTTTATCCGGGAGGCGGCCATGCTCCACGACATCGGCGTCCTTGATACGGACGCCCCGGGGATTGGCTGTTTTGGCAATCATCCCTACATATGCCACGGAAATATGGGACGGATGATGCTGGAAAAGCACGGGCTTCCGGATCATGCCCGGGTCTGTGAGCGGCATATCGGTGCGGGCCTTTCTGCCGCGGATATTTGCGCCCAGGGGCTGCCG
This sequence comes from Desulfobacterales bacterium, assembly GCA_046537995.1. GTDB lineage: Bacteria > Desulfobacterota > Desulfobacteria > Desulfobacterales > Desulfosalsimonadaceae > Desulfosalsimonas. The sequence goes on along the minus strand of JBKHJS010000004.1, from coordinate 25,717 downwards.
CTGCCAAAGCGGGATATGCTGCCGCAAACAGTGGCCGAACAGATCATCTGCTTTGCAGACACCTTTTTTTCCAAGACGCCGCCGCCGGACGGCACGCGCCGGAGCGTGGATGCAGTGATCGCTTCGCTTGCGCCTTACGGCGCGGATAAAGTCGAGCGCTTCCGCGGGTGGCTGGAACTTTTCGGCCCCGTGGATTAACGAGAAGCGGGAATTGTTTGAAATCACGAAGGCCACGAAGGAAAAATATTAATTTTTGCAAAAAATGCAGACATCGGCAATCGAATATCCGTAGGGGCGAACCTGTGTGTTCGCCCCGGGAACAGGGCGAACACACAGGTTCGCCCCTACAATGCCGTGTTTTCGTATTATGATTGGAGCAGAGCCGGATTTTGGAGAATTCAGGACTGGATCTGAGATTTTATTTTATCACAGATGACGGGGCTTGCGATCTGCCCGCCAGGCGCCAGGCGGAGATCGCAGTGGCCGCCGGGGCGACAGTGGTTCAGTACCGCAACAAGCGGTTTTCCGCAGCGGATATGCCCGAGGTGCTGGCTATTCGGGATTTTTGCGCCCTTCACAGGGTCTTGTTTCTCGTCAACGATGATATCGTGCTGGCACGCGCTGCCGGGGCCGACGGGGTTCACCTGGGCCAGGAGGACGCCGCGCCCGCCCTGGCCCGGGAAATCCTGGGAGATGCGGCCGTTATCGGCATATCTGTATCCACGCCCGCAGAGCTGGCACAAACCGATCTTTCCGCGTGCGATTATATCGGGACCGGGCCGGTGGCGGATACCGGCACCAAGGCGGATGCCAAGGCCGTGATCGGCACAAGGGGAATAGCGGACATGGTCTCCCGGGTCAGCCTGCCAGTGGTGGCCATCGGCGGCATCACCCCGGAGCTGGCAGGCGAGTGTTTTGCCGGCGGCGCGGCGGGCGCGGCCGTGATCAGCGCCATTACCCGGGCGGCAGACCCGGTGGATGCGGCAGGGCGTTTCGGCGCCGCATGCGGGGTTTCTCCGGGAAAGCCGCGCGCTGCCTGGCGGGATGAATTTTCCCTGATCCGGCGGATACTTGCAGAAACCCGGGACCTGGAACAATTTGCTGCCAACCTCGAGATTGCCGCCGGTGATGATGCAGCCCTGTTTAAATCTTTGCACCGGCCGGTTTTTACCACGGATGCCCAGCGCGAAGGCATCCATTTCCGCCGCAGGTGGCAGTCCATGTCCGAAATCGGGGACAAGGCCGTGGAAATCACATTCAGTGATCTTGCTGCCTCGTATGCCGATGCCGGGGCCCTGTTTGTCAATCTGTCGCTGCCGCCAGACATTGCCGAAGACGATGTGATGGAGCTGTATGCAGGGATCCGAAAGGCGCTTGCCCGCCACGGCGCCGTGCTGGGCGGGGGCAACATATCCGGCGCCCGGGTCCTGGGAGTGGACCTGTTTGCCGTGGGAAGGGGGTATTGCGAGCTGTTTCCGGTGCGCTCGGCAGCCGTGCCCGGCTGGGGGCTGTATGTCACCGGTCCGCTGGGCCTGGCCCGGGCCGGACTGGAGTGTCTGGACCGGAAGGATGCCCGGTTTCCCGGACTGATTCGCGCGTTTACGCGTCCCCGGGCCCGGTTTGATGCCGCAGAAGAGCTTGCTGCCCATGGCGTGACCTGTGTCATGGATATCAGCGACGGCCTGGCCGGGGATGCGGCCCATATTGCCGAGGCCTCCGGGGTGACCGTTGAGCTGGATCTGCCGGCGGCTTCTGCAGCCCCGGAGCTGGCGGCGTTCTGCAAAGCATTTGACCGGTCGCCGGCAAATATGATGGCAGCCGGCGGAGAGGACTATGAATTGCTCTTTGCGTGCGCCCCGGCGGTGTTTGCGTCGGTTGCGAAAAAACTGCCCGATGCGTTTCAGGTCGGGGTGTGCCGGGAGTTTACCGGGGAGCTTGTTTGCGGCCTGCCCGAAGGCATTCGGGGTTATCGGCACGGACAGCGCAGTGGATACGGAGGTAAGGGTAAATGAAATATTCCGAGGCATCTGCCGGCAGAGTTTTCGTGGTGCGGCTGGAAGACGGGGATATCGTGCACGAGTGCATTGAGCGTTTTGCCGCGGAAAACGGCATCCGGGCCGCCAGCCTGGTCATGCTGGGCGGCGCCGACCAGGGCAGCCGCTTTGTCGTGGGCCCCGAGCAGGGGCGCGCCGAACCCGTCGTCCCCATGACGCGAATGCTGGAAAACGTGCACGAGGCTGCTGGCGTGGGAACCATTTTTCCCGACGCCTCGGGCCGTCCCGTGCTTCACATGCACATGGCCTGCGGCCGGCAGGGAGAAACCGTAACCGGATGCGTTCGGGCCGGTGTTTGCGTCTGGCATGTCATGGAAGCCGTGGTTTGGGAGTTAACCGAAACCCGGGCCAGACGCCTGCATGACGATAAAACCGGCTTTGCGCTGCTTGCGCCTTAAACACCCCTGTTTGGAAAGGAGTGCCTGATGCTCATACCGGTGATTCTTGCCGGCGGTTCCGGGACCCGGCTGTGGCCGATGTCCCGCGAACTTTTCCCCAAGCACCTGCTGCGGCTGATCGGCTCATATACCATGTTCCAGCAGACCCTGCTGCGGCTTGAAGCAGTGGCGGCCGCAGCCGCCCCCCTGGTGATATGCAATCAACAGCATTACTACCCGGTGGCCCGGCAGATGCATGAACTGGGCCTGCAGCCTTCGGCCATGATCCTGGAGCCGGTGGGGAAAAACACGGCTCCGGCCGTGGCCGTGGCAGCGATAAAGGCCCTTTGCGTTGACCCGGAAGCCCGCATCCTGGTGCTTCCGGCCGATCATTTGATCGGCGACGCCTCGGCCTTCGGCCGGGCCGTGGCTGCGGCGGATACATATGCGCAGCAGGGCTATCTGATCACCTTTGGCGTGATCCCGGATACCCCGGAGACAGGTTACGGGTATATTAGAAAAGGCCGGCCCCTGGATGAAGCGCAGACCGGGCGGGAATCGGCCGCGGCATATGCCATTGACCAGTTTACGGAAAAACCCGACCGGCCCACCGCGGAGAAGTATCTGGCTTCGGGCCGGTATTGCTGGAACAGCGGCATGTTCCTGTTTCGGGCTGCTGACGTCTATTCTGCGCTTTCGCGGTTTGCCCCGGAGATTGTATCTGCCTGCCGCAGTTCATGGGAGCAGGCAAGTTTTCAGGAAGATGCTTTTCTGCTGGATTCGGATGCCTTTGAAAGGTGCCCGGCCGATTCCATAGACTATGCGGTCATGGAGAAAACGGAAAAAGGGGGGATGATCCCGTTTGAAGCGCAATGGAGCGACCTGGGATCCTGGTCGGCCATGTGGGAGACCGGGCAAAAGGATGCAGACGGCAATGTAATTTCCGGGCAAGTCATGGCGCGGGATGTCAAAAACAGTCTCTTATTCTCAGATTCGCGCCTGATCGCAGGGCTTGGCTTAAGCGACTGCGTGGTCGTGGATACCGCGGATGCCTTGCTGGTTGCCGATCGGCAGCACGCCCAGGACGTCAAGGCCGTGGCTTCTGCCTTGAAAGCGGAAAACCGCAGGGAAGCCATTTTCCATGCCACGCGTTTTGCCAAATGGGGAACGTGCACGGAAATCAGCCGGGACGCCCGGTCCAGGATCCGGCGGATTTGCCTGGATGCGTTAAGGGGGCTGGAGTTTATATCCCCTTGGCACGGAACGCTGCACTGGACCGTGGTCTCGGGCCGGGGCCGCATGGAAGGCAATGGCGTATCCCGGCTGATGGAAACCGGGCAATCCGTTGAAATTCCGTCAAAAAGCCGGGTGCGGGTTGAAAGCGCGGAAGCCGATCCGCTGGTTTTAATCGAGGTGGGCGTGCCGGGCGATCTTCCCGAGCATCTCTGCCCGGATCCGGACAAATAAAAACAGACAAGGGGAATGACGATATGGATGAGCACGGCGGGGGTGCTGACGTGATTTTTGATCAGAAGGATTTCCTGGAGCGGGTGGATTCCGACATGGAGCTGGCCCGACAGGTGGGGGAAATGTTTATGGCAGACGCCCGTGAAAAGATCGCCGCGATCCGGGATCTAATTAACAAAAACCATGCCGGTGAACTCGTCAATGCCGCTCATTCGCTCAAAGGCGCTTCTGCCAACATCTCCGCCCTGCGTCTTCGACGGATTGCAGCTGATTTGGAAAATGCGGCAAAAAACGAGGATATTGCCGGCGCACGCGGGATGATTGGTTCGCTGGAAAACGCAATTGCGGAATTCGAGTCTGAACTGAAGCGTCATGACCTGTTATGAGCTGCCTGGGCTTTTTGCAGTCCGGGACCGACCAGGCGCGGCTGGCTTGGGGACCATCGCCGCCGGTACATCGTGTAAAAGACGCGGTCGAAAATAAATGACAGCAGAAAATCTGCGGGAACCGGGCCGGAAAGTTCCCTGATGGAATTGCTCAAATACTCTTGCCGGAATTTGTAGCGGGCAATTCTGGAGAGCGCATGCAGCGTGGCATCGGATGACCTGCCATTGGCCTTCCATTTCTCGAGATTGTGGGCCACCACCGTGTAAGAAGCCCCCATCAGCGCCTTGCGGTAGCGGAGAAGGACTTCGTCTTTTTTAAGCCAGGATTTGATCGCCTTGTGGGCCCTTTGCTGTTCCTGGACCGCGGCTTTTTCGAAAAAGTCCTTGATATGGGCCGGCAAAAAGACTTCCAGCGTTTCCAGCCGCTGCTGCTGCTGACTGGTTTTTTCCTTGAATTCCTCTATGGCCGAAGCCCAGAATTTACCGGAAATATTTTTGTAGATTTTTTTGAAATCCCCCTTGTTTCTCGCGGCGTGGCGCTTGGCCTGGATGATTTCGGGCATCAGGCGGGCGGTCTTGGTAAACAGCACCCGGCCGGTGATGACATGGAAGATGATGCCGATGCCCGCATACCAGTCCTGCATGTAAAACACCCGGTTGATCTGTTCGGGGTAAAGTTTGCCCAGGATGTCGTTGGGAAACAGGTGCGCCGGTGTGGCATAGGCCGGTGTCCCCGCCAGTAGCGGCTGCTGGAGTTCGATTTCGGGATCGAAGCAGACCGCGGTTTCCAGGTCGATGAGGCCGAGCCCGTATAGCGAGGGATCTGCCAGGATGTGGTCTGCGGCGTCAAGATACCGATCGATATACATGTTATCGGGCTTCAGATCCCGGAGGGCCAGGTGGCGGCCCTTGAGCTGATAGAGCAGCTGCAGGATATTGATTACCATCCCTTTGATGCGGGAGCGGTTCGTATCGAAATTCTGCCGCTGCACGCGCTTGTAGACGGTTCGGTAAATTTTTGCCGTGGTCTGTTTGTTTGCCGCCAGCAGTCGGGTAGTTTGTTCCTGCAGTTCGGCAGGGAATTGCCCGGGAATGTCTCCGGCTTCGATTTCGGGCTGCACCCCGGCCAGGGAGGAAAAGAACCATTCCCTACGCCGGTATTCCGGTATGAAGGAATTGATTTCGTATTTTTCCGCAAGACTTTCAAGGCACGCTTCATATTCGGCGAACAGTGCCCGTAAAGACAGGTATGCCGGGTAATTTTCCTCACCATAGAGCCATCCGAACGCATCCGGGTCCGGGAGGGCCTCGCTCATGTTTTTGATCATGTCTTCGCGCACCCGGTCCTTGACAATATGCATGGATTCGATCACCTGGTTGAAGAACTGGTGCCGCGATAGATTCATGAAAAAGACGAATTTGTTGCCGACTTTGAGATACTGCTGCAGGCCCGGCTTGCGAACAAGCAGATTGATATAGGCGTTTTCGATCTCCTCGGGGGTAAAGCGGTCTTCAGAAAATTTTAAAAACGGGACTTTTTTCAGGATCGCTTCCACGCGCGGGAATACGCATGAAATTTCAGGCGACAGCCGCTCGACGATTTGATGCTCCCGCTGGATGGATTTCAGGTAGGCGGAAAAATCCGGAATCGGTTTGGGCGGGATTTTTATCACCAGGGGCTCGTCATATAGCACCTTGTAGCACATGCTTTTGCTGCCAACCCCCGCGCCGATGGGTTCCACGCTCATTCGCCGCTGTTTCTTGGTGTTGCCCGATTTCAGCGTAAATTCGTAGACGCTGCCCTCGGAAGGCTGCCCGGATACGGCTTCGGCCTTGAGGGTCTCCGGTTCCTTTCCCGGCCCCAGTGTCTGAATGGTAAACAGGTTGAGGAAGTAGTCGATCAGCGGTTTTATGTCTGGTTGTGACTTGCCCATGCCCATCCGTCTTTTTTGTATGCGCGAGTTTGTTCGCGAGTTTGTTAAAGATAGCCCGTCTCTGTGCAGGGCGTCAAACCTTATTTTTCAGTTGATTTCCGTATAAAACTGCCCTATGGTAAGGTATTTCTAAGTTATTGAATCATAATAACAATCTGTTCCTTTCGAGTTTTTCCGGGGGCAGCGTGGTTGCCTGCGGGTGAAAATGAATCCGTGTATCGTATATGGAAAAAGCAAATGCCCTATTTAATTTTAAAATATGATAACCAAAAATTAAAGACCTATCGCCTTGATTCCTCAGGCAGGATCTGTATCGGACGGGCGCAGAAAAACGAAATCCCCATAAACGATACCGCGGTCTCCACCCTTCATGCAGAGATCGAGGCGGAGGGCGAGCATTTTTTTCTGACGGATTTTAATAGCCGCAACGGCACGTTTGTCAACCGGGAACTCGTGATTTCAAGGCGCTTGGCCCACGGGGATGTGATTTCCGTGGGCAATCACACACTGGTGTTTGTCTATGCCAAGGATGAAAAGAAGCCGGCACCTTCCGAGCAGGAGAACTATCAGGCCACCATGCAGCTTGACACCCATGAACACAGGGCCCGGTTGGCAAAAAGTGTCGCGGAATTCACTGAGCCGGAGGAAAAGAAAGTGCCGGCGGCGATGATTACCTTTCTTTCAAAGGAAACCGCCCCAAAGCGTCTGGAAAAGGCAGAAACCTGGATTGGCAAAGATCCGGGAGCCGATCTTCGGGTCCGGGGCTGGCGGGTGGATAAAACCGAGGCCAAGATTGAAAAGCGGCCGGACGGCTATTACCTGTGTCCGGTTTCCAGAAAACCCCGGATCCGGGTAAATTATGAGTCGATCAGTTCGGCCGTGCAGCTCAGGGAATTCGATGTGATCGAAGTGGGGGCATCCATGCTCCAGTTCCATTACTGATTCGTGCCGGATTCACGGATGCATGTTGTTGACGATGAAAAGGCGAACCCTCATCAGCCAAGAAAATAAAGAGACTGTCGTGTCTGAAGACCCGGATGAAAAGACCCCGGAAGATGCTGTTGACAGAAAAACGCAGGAACCGGCCGGGTCGGATAAAAAGCGTTTTTCACAACCGGGGGTGGGGTTTGCCAGGCGATACGAGTGGGGCTTCTGGGTTCTGGTTGTTCTGATCGCAGGGCTTCTGGGCACAACAGCCGCTGATGCCTGGGTTCGGGGCGGCGGTATATGGGCAATGCTGCCCGGGGCTGCCGGGCTGATCCTCCTGGCCGCCACAGTCTGGCTGGTATACAGTCTGTTTATCAATCCCGCCAAGCATCTGATTAAACATCTGTCGCTGCATCCCCGGTCCGCCGAAGCAGACGCCCGGGCAATACAGCAGGTGCCCAGACACTGGCGGCCCTGGCTGAATCTGATTTCCCGGATTCATGCGAGGCTCGATGCACTCGAACAAAGAGAAGCCGAAAGCCGGCTGGATCAGAAGATTGAAAAAAACCTGCTTCGCCGCTTTTCCTGGGTTTTCGAGCGAAACGAGGCCCTGACCCGGGAGCTGCAAAACAAAAACGAGGCGCTTGAAAAGGAAATCGAGGAGCACAAGCGCACGGGGCGTGAACTCAAGCGGCACCGGGACAACCTCGACGAAATGGTCAGGGAGCGCACCGCGGAGCTGGTGCGCGCAAACAGGCAGCTCCAGGAGGCCATGGAAGAGGCCCGGATCCAGGCCAAAAACGCAGAAGAGGCCAACCAGGCCAAAAGCCAGTTTCTGGCCAATGTCAGCCATGAAGTGCGCACGCCTTTAAATGCCGTGCTCGGTTTCACGGACATGCTGATTGACACTTCGCTTAGCGAAACCCAGCTTGATTTTGCCAAAACCATTCGAAACAGCAGCGAGGCCCTGCTGAGCCTGATCAACGACATCCTGGATTTTTCAAAAATCGAGTCCGGGGAACTCGACCTGGAACATATTGACTTTTCCCCGGAGCTGCTTGCCTATGACGTGTGCGAGCTGATCCGGCCCCAGATCGGGGAAAAACCCATTGAATTGATCTGCCGGGTGGATCAGCGACTGCCTTCCTATTTGAAAGGCGATCCCATCCGGTTTCAGCAGGTGCTGTTTAACTTGATGGGCAATGCCCCCAAGTTTACCGAGTCCGGGGAAATCGCGCTCGGGCTCCACGTGGGCGACCAAAGTGAAAATCGCCTGCAGATCCATGCCACGGTCAAGGACTCGGGAATCGGCATTTCCAAAGACAAGCAGGCCCGGATTTTCGAACCCTTTCATCAGGCAGACGGGTCTACCACCCGCAAATACGGCGGCACCGGCCTGGGCCTGTCCATCTCGCGTCAACTGGCCCAATTGATGGGCGGCGATATCCGGGTGGAAAGCGAAGTGGACGTGGGCAGCACCTTTCACTTTACCGCCTGGTTTGAACGCTCTGATAAGGGGGTGTCCTGGCAGGAAGTCACTGCCCCGATTGCCGGCCGGCAGCTCCTGATCGTGGACGATAACCAGGCCAACCTCGATTTGCTCAAAAATGCGCTGTATTCCGCCGGTCTCCGGGTCTCGGACCTGCGAAACGGCATGGAAGTGGTGCCCACCCTCCAGCGGGCGATCGTGGCGGGAAATCCCTTTGATGCATGTATTATTGACATTCACATGCCGGGCATGAGCGGATACGAGGTGGCCAGGCAGGTGCGGGCTTCGGAAAATTCCAGCATTTCGAATCTGCCGTTGATCGCCGCCTCCTATCTTGTGGAGCGCGACCCCGAGCTGTTTGCCCAGGCCGGATTCGACCAGTCGCTGGTAAAACCGATCCGGCGGGAGCGGCTGTTTCAGGTGCTGGCCGAGATGCTGGCCGGGGAAAAGAAAACCGGTGAACCGATTAAAAAAGACTCCCGGCAGGGCGAGCATGAAGACTTTTCGGACTACGGCGTGCTGGTGGCCGAGGACAACGCGGTCAACCAGAAACTGATCCAGATGATGCTGCGCAAGCTTGGATGCCGTGTTGCCCTGGCCGGCACAGGTACGGAAGCGGTGGACATGTTTTGCCGGGACCCGGCGGTATACGATTTGATCTTCATGGATATCCAGATGCCGGAAATGGACGGTTTCGAAGCGCTTTCAGCGCTCCGGGAAAAAGGATTTACCGATATTCCGGTGGTGGCCATGACCGCCCATGCCATGGCCGAACACAAGGAGGAATGCTTGTCTGCCGGCATGAATGACTATATCTCCAAGCCCATTCGGAGGCCGGAGCTGATCCAGGTGCTTCAGCGGTTTCTGTCCTGAAGCCCGCCGGGAAGGCATTTGAACCGTCTAACCGGGAGCTTTCTTCCGAACCCCCACCTTAAAGCCGCTTTTCAATGGGCAGCACCAGGGCTTCCAGATGCCGGTGCGAGCCTTTTTCTTCCCGGAACGCCTTTAGGTCGCTGAGCATGTCCGCGACCTGATCATCGGGTACCTGCGCCTGAACCACGGTGGTGCTGCCGGGATAGACCTGGGTGCCGTAGTGTTTGCCATCCCGGTCCCGTCCTTCGCGCATGGGATAGCGGACAAAGTTTTCGATTTCGTGGCGATCCAGGATCTGCTCGATATTGTCGGCATATTCAAAGTGAAACGTGATATGCATGAATTTCATGACGTGCTCCTCGTGGTTTTAGAAAATCACATACATTGCCAGCAAGGCGGCAATGATTCCCGCTGCCACGAGGCTGAGCAGCCTGTGGCGCATGATTTTTACCTGCAGGGCGTTAAACAGGGTGTAGGCCACGGGAATAACCAGCAGGGTCAGGGCGGTGGCCGCAAACATGCCCATGGAAATGGCCACGCCCATGGGCGCCCGGGCTTCGCCGCCGGCGCCGTAGCCCAGGGCAATGGGCATCATTCCCAGAATGGTGGAAATTGCGGTCATCAAAACAGGGCGGAACCTTACCCGGGCGGCCTGGCGGGCGGCATCCATGACCGCATTGCCTCTTGCCACCAGCACGTTGGCATAGTCCACCAGCAGAATTGCATTTTTGGTCACAAGACCCAGCAGCATGATAATGCCGATAAAGGAGAATATGTTCATGGTCATGCCCATGGCCCACAGGGCGCCGAATGCCCCCACGCCCGCCAGCGGCAGCGCCATCAGGATGGTCAGGGGGTGGAGAAAGGATTCAAACTGCCCGGACATGACCAGGAAGATAAAGACCACGGCAAACACCAGGGCCATGGTCAGGTAAAAAAACGATTCCCGGAAGTCCCGGGACTGCCCCGTAATCGAGCTTTTAAATTCAGACGGGATCTCGGTGTCGATGTAATTTTCAACTTTTGCCAGGGCCGTTCCCAGCGGTACATCAGGCGGCAGATCCGAGCTGATCGTGGTGGAACGGCCCCGGTTGAAATGGTGAATTTCACTGGGGCCGATGCCTTCTTCGAGGTCCACCAGGTTGGCCATGTTCACCATTTTTCCGGCCTTGTTGCGCACGTAAAGGCTGTTGATCTTTTCCGGAACGTCTTGTTGCGAGGCGATTTGCGGGATGACCTCGTAGCGTTCGCCCTGTTTTTCAATTTCCGTGATATTTGGTTCCCCGAAGAGAAATCGCAGGGTGTTTCCGATTTCCGCCACGCTAATGCCCATTTCCTCTGCCTTCTGCCGATCGATTGAAACCTGTACTTCCGGTTTGTTCAGCTTCATGTTGGAACGTACTCCGGCAAATTCCGGCTGGGTGCGCATCCATTGCATGACCTGTTCCTGGGCTTGGGCAAGCTTTCTGATGTCCGGGTTGTTGAGCACAATCTGCAGCGGGGCTTCTGTTCCGCCGGGACCGCTGGATTCGATCACGTATCCGCGCACACCGGTCAATTGATTTATTTTCTGCCGGAGTTCGTCCATGACAGCCGCCTGGCTTCGCTGTCTTTCGGTGTAGTGGTCCAGGCGGATAAACACCATGCCTTCATTTACCTTGCCCGGGCCCTGCCTGGCCATGCCGATGGCCATGAAAAAGGAGCGGATTTCCTCTGTATCCGCCAGGATTTCTTCGATCTGTGCGCCATAGCGCTTGGTATTGGCCAGGGTGGCGCCTTCCACGGTTTCGTATGAAATCATGAACTGGCCCTGATCCGAACTGGGGGCAAACTCGGTTTCCAGGCGGGTGAGAAAGAAAATTCCCGCGGCCAGGGCCAGAATTGCAATTGCCACCGTGATCGCGCGCCGCCTGAGAGCGGCGTTTAGCAGGGGGTGGTAGATTTTTTCCAGCGCCTTGAAAAAGGCTTCGGTGATGCGCAGCAGCACCGGTCGTTTTGCAGCGGTCGAAGCCACCCGGAGATAGCGGGAGCAGAGCATGGGTGTCAATGTCAGGGCGGTTATGGTCGAGGCCAGCACCGTGGCGGCCACGGTAATGCCGAACTCGAAAAAGAAACGGCCGATAATTCCCGGCATGAAAGCCACCGGGATGAACACGGCCAAAAGCGAAAGGGAGTTTGCGATTGCCGCAAAGGCGATTTCCGTGGTCCCGGTCCGGGCGGCGGGCTTGGAATCCGCGCCGTGCTCCATGTGCCGGTAGCAGCTTTCAAGCACTACGATGGCGTCATCCACCACAAGGCCGACCACGAGGATCAGGCCCAGAAGGGTAAGAACGTTTATGGAAAACCCCATGTAGTATATGGCCGCCATGCCGGCCAGAAGGGAGGTGGGAATCGTGATGCCGGCAATCAGGGTCCCGCGCAGGCTTCCCAGGAAAAACAGGACCACCACGGCCACCAGGCCGGTGGCCATGAAAATGGTGGTGAGCAGGTCAAAGATGCTTTCACTGACAAACTGGGAATCATCCGAGGCGATTTCGTATTTCAGTCCCGGCGGAAAATCGGCTTCCACCGACTGCATTTCGGTTCTGACCCGCTCGACGACTTCCACAAGATTGGCATCCGACTGCTTGACCACGCCGAGGCCCACGGATTTTTCCTGCCTGTAGCGGGCCACGTTGCGGTCGTTTTCCACCCCGTCGACCGCCTCGCCCACGTCTGCCAGCCGCACAGGCGCGCCCTGCTGATGGGTGATGATAATGTCGTTAAACGGCTCTGCAGAGGCAAACCGGCCCTCGGTTTTGATCAGGAATTCACGTTCCCGGCTTTCAATCCGGCCCGAAGGGATGTCCACGTTCTGGGCCTGCAGCTTTTCGACCACGTCCTGGACCGTCAGGTTGTGGGCCGCCAGTTTGCCGGGATCGAGATTGATGCGCACGGCATATTTGCGCTCGCCGCCGATATATATCTGGCCCACCCCGGGCAGCCGTTCCAGTTGGTTTTTTACCACAGTATCGGCATATTCGGTCATCCGGACCGTATCCCAGCGCTTGTCGCCCTGAATTGAAATCCACATCACGGAGCGCGCGTCTGGATCCACCTTCTGGATCACCGGTTCCTCGACGCCGTCTGCCATGTCGGGCCGTGCCTGTGTGACCCGGTCGCGCACGTCCTGGGCCGCAAGGTCAATGTCGCGGTAGAGTTCGAATTCCACCGTTACCGTGCCCACCTGTTCCCGGCTGGTGGACTTGATCTCCTTGATCCCCTCGATGGTGTTTAACTGCTCTTCCAGGGGCTCGATTACTTCAATTTCGATGACCTCGGGGTCGGCGCCCGGCAGTACGGCACTGACGTTGACAATGGGAAAATCCACGTCCGGAAACTGCCGGATCGGCATCTGGTTGTAGCCGAAGATGCCGAAGATGAAAATCACCAGAAAAAAAACCGTGGTCAACACGGGCCTGCGGATGCATAGATTCCAGATCATAATCGATCGTATACCTTATCTTTGATGGCACCGTAAAAAGTCCAATATCTGCGTTACGCACAATTTCTCAGAATTTCACGTACGGCTAAGTGCGCTGCATTCTTCGAAATTGCGCAAGCCTTGATCTTGAACTTTTTACGGCGCCATCTGAAATTAGACTTTTTACGAGAGCATCATCTTTAATCACATAAGCACATAAGCACTTAATACCTGAACCGCGCTTTATTCCGGACAGACTTCAGCCCCTTCATGCAGTGAGATATGGCCTGCCTGGACAATTGTTTCGCCTTTTTCGAGCCCGCCGGTGATTTCCACGGTCCCGGGCTTGCGCAGTCCGATTTCAACTTCCCGGCCTTTTGCGCGCAAATCCTCGATCGTAAAGACCATGTATCCGGTACGCGTCGGGATCAGGGCTTCTTCGGCAATGGTGAGCACGTTTTCACGGACGCCGGTGATGAGTTCAACGGTAACGAATCCGCCCGGGCGCAGGATGTTGTCCGGGTTGTCCATCCGGGCCCTGATCCGAAGACTGCGCGTTGCCTGTGCGATCTGCGGATCCACGAAATAAACCGTGCCGGAAAACGTCTTGTCCGGATAGGCCGTGGTGCTTACCCGGATTTCCTGGCCGACCTGAACCCGCCCGGAGTAGCGTTCCGGCACTGTAAAAGCAATCTCCAGTCGCTCGGTCTGGACAATCGAGGTCAACTGGATATCGGTATTGACCAGTTGTCCCTGATCCACCCGGCGCTCCCCGGTGAAGCCGTCAGACGGGGCACGCACCCGTGTGTCTGCCAGGGTTTCTTTGATGTTTTCGATTTCCGCTTTGAGCCGCTTGACCTGTGCCGTTAATGCCTGGTATCGGGTTCGGGCCTCGTCGCGCGCCTCCTGGCTTCCGACGTCCTGTTCATAGAGTCGCTCACGGCGTTGGTATATGAGCAGGGCGTTTTCCCGGTTGGCCTCTGCCTCCTCCAGGGCGGCCTGCCGGGCCTCGAGCTGTGCCTGAATCTTGGCGTCATCAATGCTAAAGAGCAGGTCGCCTTTTTCAACTTTCTGGCCTTCTTCAAAATGCACGGATTCTATAATACCGCTGGTTTCCGGATGGATTGTCACTGTCTGGAATGCCTCGATGCTGCCGATGGCCGGGATGATCTCCTTGAGATCCGCGGTTTGAACCCTGGTCCGATCCACGTTTACACATGATCCGGAATCATCGTCTTTCTTTTCCGCCTGCGGGTTTTCGGGGCTCCCGCATCCCACGGCGCACGTCAACAGTATTGCGATTGCCGCAATTCCAAGACTGCGGCAAAGGCTTCGGCCGCCTTTTGTCTTACCCGTCTTCATTGCGTATCTCCCTTTCCAGCAGATCGCTTTGAAATGTTCCGGTTGCCAGCTTCAGGCGCAGCAAATCGAGCTGATAGGTGTAATAGGCCTGCGCCAGGCGGTTTTCCGCTTCGTTCAGGGCGGTGAAGGCATCCACCTGGTCGACCGCGGTGACCAGCCCTTCCTCGAACTGCGCCGTGACCTGCTTGTAGTTGCGTCGTGCGGACTGCACCTGCTGTTCCAGCTGATCAATGACTTTCTGTTGGGTCTGGATATCCAGGTATACACTTCGCACTTCGTTGCGGATCTGCTTGCGAAGCCTGGCAAGCGAGTATTCCGCCTGAGATTTTTCGGATTTGGCCCGGTCGACTTCCGCGCTGGTTTTCCAGCCGGTAAACAAGGGGTAGGAAACCACCACGCTGGCCTTCCAGTCGTCGGGCTCGCCGTAAAACAGGGCTTCTTCGTCGGTCCGGGTATATTCGCCGGTCAGGCTGATGTTGGGGAAAAAATCCGCCTGTTCAAAGTTGATTCGCTCTTCTGCGGCCAGGAGTTGTTTTTCGGCCTGGCTGAAATCCTGCCGGTTTTCCAGGGCCGTGTCATACAACTCCGGCATCCGGGCCTGTGAAAAAGACCGCTCCCCGGGTTCTTCGAGCGTGCCGGGCACAGACTCGATACCCATTTCCAGGGCAAGGCGCTCTTTGGCAATATCGTATTGATTTTTTGCCCGCTCAAGCGCCTCCCGGCTCTGTGCGGCCTGGACCTCGGCGCGCAGCACGTCGGTTTGGGTCAGCACGCCGACCTCGTATTGCGCTTCGGCGCGGTCCAGTTGCTGCCGGGCCCGTTTTAAAGCATTCTCCGCGATTTCAATGGATCTTCTGCCCAGCAGAACTTCGTAATACCGGGTACTGACCTGGTAGAGCACTTCCTGGACCTGGCGCAAATGCCTGAAGCGCGATCCCTTGAAATAATGCTCGGCAATCTGCCGGCTGGACCAGACCTTGCCCCACTGGTAAACATGCTGATCCAGGCGCAGCGTGAGCGTTCCGTATTCCCGGGGTGTATCGAACAGGGATCCGGCGCCGGCGCCGGCGCCGGTGCCGGTGCCGCTGGAGGAATCGAATTCTTTTTCCCGGGTATAGGCCCCGCGCGCGGAAATCTGGGGATATAGATTGGAGGTTGCCGAGGTGATGTCGGTTTCGGCTTTGCGCAGATCCTGGCGGGAGACCCGGACCTGTTCGTTTTCTTCCAGGGCGATGCGGTAGGCCTCTTCCAGGGAGATCTCCCCGCTGTTCTCGGCAGCCGCGGCGGTTGACAGCAAGAGAAATAAGATCAGCGCGGCCGGGATCATGAACCGGATATTTCCCGAGTTTCTAATCATTGGGTCACTTCCTTTCGGGTAATGATCGGATTGATCACTGTTTTTGTTTTTCCGGGTCGGGCCGTGCAGAAGGCTGCAGTGCCCGGCGGCAGAATTCAATTGCGCCTTCTGTCAACGATGGTGTATGAGCCGGGGTCAGCAGGTTCATATGGGTGATTCCGAAGATCAGGCTGTTTAACACGCGGGCGGTTTGTTCAACATCGCGGCATTCTATTGTGCCGTCTGCAATCCCGGCGCGAATGCTTTCGCGCAGGATCGCAATTACCTGCTGCTGAATGGAATCAATAAATTCGCGTTCCGGGCTTTGAGCACCCCCTTTGAGCTGATCCGGAAATATCCGGAGAAATATCAATATCTGCTGGCTGTGATGGCGGCTGTATTCCTCGTTGAACCGGAGTGCGGCTTTGATCTGCTGGAGCCCGGTTTCCAGGCCCGCAAGGCTTTTGCGCAGCTCCGTCATGTACACCGAGCCGGCCCGGGTAAAAATTTCCTGTATAATGCCCTGCTTGTTTTTAAAGTGGTAAAACAGGGTCCCGTGGGCAACACTGGCTGTTTCCGCGATTTCCGCAGTCGAGGTCTCCGAGAATCCCTTTTGTGCAAACAGCCTGGTGGCCGCCTCAATAATTGCCGTTTTTCGCCCCATGCCTGGCAGTTTCCTGTTGTTGATAAAAGCGCCGGAATTTAACCGGGAAGTTAAATAGAACGTATTGATGTCAAAAACTGAGTGACTTGTCAATCAGTTTTTTTATGCCGTTGTTCTTACGCTGTTCAAAGATTGAGGCATTTATCGGGTTTTTGAGCGCTTGGCTGTCGGCTCAGCCGCCTATGCTTCCCATGCGGCTGCAGCAGGTTGTTGAGATTGACTGGAGATCGTGTTGACGGGGTTTGGACGCCGCTGCCGAAAGAAAGATACCGGCCAGCGTATCATCCGAGGCCCCGCTCCGAAGGGCGGTTTTGATATCCAGGCTCTGGTCGGAAAGCAGGCAGGGCCGCAGTCTTCCGTCGGCAGTCAGGCGCAGTCGGTTGCATTGTTCGCAGAAGTGCTCGCTGACCGACGCGATAAATCCGATTTCACCCGGGGCGCCCTCAAATCGGTACCGTCGGGCCGGTCCGTCGTTTGCCTCCCGGGATACCGGGAAAAGCGGGGCAATGCTTTCAATTCTGGCCCGGATATCGGCTGCCACCAAGGGATGCCGGGTTTCCAATGCCTGGCTGCCAAAGGGCATTTGCTCAATAAAACGCACATGCAACGGATAGGAAAAAGTGAGCCGGGCCAGGTCGGTGAGCTCATTGTCATTGATGCCGTTTAATGCCACCACGTTTAGCTTGATGGGCGAAAACCCCATTTCCATTGCCGTGTGAATGCTGTTCCAGACCCGGGCAAATGCCGGTACGCCGGTAATTTTTTTGTATTTTTCCGGATCCAGGGTGTCCATGCTGATATTGAGCCGGCGGATGCCGATTTCGTAAAGACGCGGCAGGTGACGCTTGAGCAGTACGCCGTTGGTGGTCAGGGATATGTCAGCCAGTTCCCGGATACGGGTAAGTTTTTCAAGAAAATCGCAGCAGCCTTTGCGCACAAAGGGTTCGCCGCCGGTCACCCGGAGCTTGGTAATACCGAGCCGTCTGCCGATGCCAACCAGCTTGAGAATTTCCTCATAGCGCAGAATGGATTCATGGGGCATCTTTTTTACCGTCTCGCCCGGGGCGCAATAAATACAGCCCAGATTGCACCGATCGGTTATGGAAATGCGCAGGTAATTGATGTGCCGTTTATATGCGTCAATAAGGGTGTTTGGAGTCTCGGTTGTCAACATTGCCGACCCCTTTCGGTTATGTAAAAATCTGAAGCGCTCAATTTAGGTTATATAAAACGAAACGGCCCGGGCAGCAAAGAAAATAATCATGGATAAAAAATAACATTTTGATTTTGCTCAAATCCCAAGCCTTTAAACTTGAATCACGGAATCATAATTGATCATAATATACATGAAACCGCCCCATGAAAAGACGAAAACCGGTTTTTCCCGCCAATGGCAGAAACAGCAGGTTCTGCTGAAATTTCCGGGTGTCTGCCGCGTTGATTTTTGCCGGATATGCCTTATTGTAAGGGCAATTGCCGGAGGCCCGAACCGATCGTGGCAATCGGGCTTGCGGCAATGTTGACAACAGCAGATAAACTGTATTAATGGTAAAAGTTTTCATTAAACAACCGAGGACTATCCCATATGGGAAATATTCATACACACGAGCGCCGGCAGTTTGAAAAACTGTTTGAACAGGAAAGAATTGATAGTTTGCCGCAGCGGCTGGCCGTTCTGGATGCATTTTTGCAGACCGAGCAGCACGTGACCGCTGACGAACTGACAAATATATTAAAAAAACAGGGCCGGGGATTTGAAAAATCGTTTGTCGAAGAAACCCTTGAGCTGATGCGCCGGTACGGCTTTGCCCAAAAAAACCGCTTTGAAAACGGGGCGGCGCGATATGAGCACCGGCATCTGGGAGATCATCATGACCACATGATCTGTACCAAATGCAACCGGATCATCGAGTTCGAAGACAGCCGGCTGGAAAACCTGCAGCAGGAAATTGCCCGCAGTTACGGTTTTCATATGCTCCAGCACCGGATGGAAATCTACGGAATATGCGACCGGTGCCTTAAGCAGCGGATGAAGAAGATGCCGCTGACCACGGCCAAGACCGGGGAGCGGGTGATGATCTCCGAATTGACCGGCGGCAGCAGTTCCCGGCTCCGGCTCATGAGCATGGGTCTTCGGGTCAATGACGAAGTGGAGGTTATTACCAATTACGGTCAGGGCCAGATGGTGATTGCCGCGGGCAACCAGCGGTATGTGCTCGGCCGGGGACTTGCCCGGAAAATCGTTGTGGAGCCGTATTCCCATGCATCGCCTGCGGGCGGCAAAGACTCCGCCCCGTAGTTTGCCGGCGGATCCGGGTGTGAAGCCCGGTGCCGGCGCCCGATTAAAGGGCCTAAACTGAGCGATTTTCAAGTTTGTCGTAGATACAAGGAAGCGGATGTTGAGCTATAGTCAACTATGCGAGACATCCGCTGACAAAGTAGATGCGGCAAACTTGGAAATCCCGGAGGGTTTCAAATTTTTAAAGGTAAAATTGATTTAAATCCTTTAAAATAGTATGAAAACAAAAAGTTTAAAAATTTGAAACGCTCAGTTTAGGAAGGATATACCAGCATGCGCTTGAGCGATATGACAGAAGGCCAGTCCGGCCGGATCGTGGCCGTAGGCGGAGACATGCGCCTGCGCCGGAGAATTCTCGAGATGGGATTGACCCGGGGGGCTGAATTCTATATTGAAAAATACGCCCCGCTGCGCGACCCCCTGGAGCTGACCATCAAGGGAATGCACGTTTCCCTGCGGGTCAACGAGGCAGTAGCCATCACCGTGGAGCCATTGGAGTCCCGCCATGGGTAGCAGGCAGATCCGGATCGCCCTGACCGGCAATCCCAATTCCGGCAAAACCACCATTTTCAATCATCTCACCGGCACCCGCCAGAAAGTGGGAAACTGGCCGGGGGTGACCGTGGAAAAAAAAGAAGGCGATATCGAGAAGTTCGGCTGCCGGCTCAAGATTGTCGATCTGCCCGGCACATACAGCCTCACCCCGTTTTCCATCGAAGAAATCGTGGCCAGGGATTATATCCTGGAAGATAATCCGGACGTGGTCATCGACATTATTGACGCTTCCAACCTGGAGCGCAGCCTATATCTGGCAAACCAGCTCCGGGAGCTGGACTGCAAGGTGATCTTTGCGCTGAATATGGCCGACCTGGCCATATCCCGCGGCTATAAAATCGACGGGGAAAAGCTTGCCGAGCTGCTGGGTGTGCCCGTGGTTTTTACCGTCGGCAATAAAAAACAGGGGCTTGATGAGCTGTTGAGGACCGCGGTGGAATATGCCGAATCCGGAACCGGCATTCCCGAATCCAGGAAGGTGCGCTACAGCAAGGATATCGAAAAGGCCATATCCGAGGTGCGCGGCGAGCTTGAATCCCGAATCGGCCCTGATTTTCCTTATAACCGGCGCTGGACGGCCGTGAAGCTGCTGGAGGATGATACCATCATCCGGCAGCGGCTGGAAAAGCTGCTGGGGGCGGGCAGTGCGCAGGTGCTTGAAAAGGCGCGGGATCTTCGGGGCAGGCTGGCCGACCGGTTTAACGAGGAACCCGAAATCGTGATGACAGATGAGCGCTACGGGTTTATCGCCGGCATTATCCGGGAAGTGGTGACCACTTCAACGCTGCGCCGGGTGGATATTTCCCGGAATATCGACCTGGTGCTGACAAATCGGTTCCTGGGCTTTCCCATATTCATCTTTTTTATCTGGGCGATGTTCCAGATTACCTTCACAGTGGGCGCCTATCCCATGGCCTGGCTTGATTCGGGGGTTTCAATGCTTTCCTCCGGACTGGATGCACTGCTGCCGCCCGGGGTTTTTGAGAGTTTTCTGCTCGACGGGGTAATCGCCGGGGTGGGAAGCGTGATCGTCTTTCTGCCAAACATCGTGTTGCTGTTTTTCTGCATCGCACTTTTTGAAGACACCGGCTACATGGCCCGGGCCGCCTTTTTGATGGATCGGATCATGCATCTGATCGGGCTTCACGGCAAATCCTTTATTCCGATGCTCATGGGGTTTGGCTGTAATGTGCCGGCCATCATGGCCGCCCGCTCCCTGGAAAGCCGAAAGGACCGCATTTTAACCGTTTTGATCACACCGTTTATGTCCTGCTCCGCCCGCCTGCCGGTCTATATCGTGCTGGCGGGCACCTTTTTTGCCGCATATGCCGGCACCGTAATCTTCCTGTTGTACCTGACCGGCGTTGTCGTGGCCATTGTTACAGGCAGGCTGTTTCGGGTGGTCCTGCTAAAGGGCGAGGACGCGCCGTTTGTCATGGAATTGCCGCCCTACAGGATGCCGATGTTCAAAAGCCTGGTGATCCACATGTGGGACCGCAGCAAAATGTTCTTAAAAAAAATGGGCGGCGTGATCCTGGTGGGCTCCATTGTGATCTGGGTGCTTTCCGCCTACCCAAAGGATATTGATTACTCCGTGGATTACGGGACCCGCACCGATCAGGTACAAGCCGAATATGCGGAAAAAATTGCTTCCGCCCCTGCCGCAGAGGCCCGGAAACTTGAAGAAGAGCGCGCTGAGCAGATTGCGGATCTGCGCCGGGACAAGCGGCTCGAGCATGCGGAAAAATCCTATTTGGGCCGTATCGGACGATTTGTCTCCCCGGTCTTCGAGCCCATCGGCATGGACTGGCGCGGCAGTGTGGCAATCCTCACCGGGTTTGTGGCCAAGGAGGTCGTGGTAAGCACCATGGGAGTGCTGTATGCTGCAGAAGGCGACGCCGAATCCGACGCCCTGCACCGGGCGTTGAGAAGTTCGGGCATGACCCCACTGGCCGCCCTTTCCATGATGGTCTTTGTGCTGCTGTATCTTCCCTGCCTGGCCACAGTGGCCGTGATTAACCGGGAAACCGGGATGCGGTGGACGATTCTGAGCGTGGCCTACACCACGGCAATTGCCTGGCTGGCCGCTTTTTTCATATACCAGGGCGGCCGGCTCCTGATGGCGTAATTCGTCCGGGCCCAGCAATTCCCGGTGAATTTTTCAAGCCGCGGGAAGCGGCATATATGAAGTTCTTTTTGCGATTTTTTTTGCAGTTTGATCGATATCGGGATCGGGGTCGGGATCGGGATCGAAGTCGATACCGAGACCGATACCGAACCCGATCCCGATAAACCTGAACCAGCATAACAACAACCTGATAATGATTCACCGGAAATTGCTGGTCCGGGCCCCGGTTTTTTGACGAAAACCGGATTCATAGCCATTATGGGAGATCATTTTTGTAGTCCCGGTTTATGAGATAATGCTCAAAAAGCTTGCAACGATACCCGGAACTGGGTTATGGATTTGGCAGAAACCCGAAAAGGGAATGAAAATTGTAAACAGGATTGGAGCCGGAGATGACAACCTATAATGTATCGTTTTTCCCGCATGACAGGCAGATAACCGTCGAAGAGGGCGAAAGCCTGCTGCGCGCGGCCATGGAAGCGGGCGTACACATTAATGCTTCCTGCGGGGGCGAAGGGGTGTGCGGCAAATGCCGGGTCGTTATCGAAAGCGGCGAAGTCGAGGGCGGCGTCTCCGAGGCGCTGAGCCAGGCGGATGTGGACAAGGGCTATCGGCTGGCATGTCTGTCCAAAGTCAAAAGTGATCTGTCGGTCCGGATTCCCACGGAGTCCTATATTGACGCCAAGGTGCTAAACCTTCAGGCCACGCCGCGCAGAACCGCTCGCATCAAGCAGCTCAACCTCGAGGACCTGAAAGAAAAGGGGCTTTTTGTCCCGCCCGTGGAAAGAGTTTACGTGGAAATGCCGGTACCGGATTCCATGGATAATCAGGCGGATGTCACACGCTTGGTCGATGCACTGCAGCGGGATCACAAGGAGCATCGCATCGAATTCGACCTTTCCGTGATCCGCAAAGTGCCCGACGTGCTGCGCCAGGCGGATTTCAGGGTGACCGTCACTCTTGCCAGGCCCGTGCGCGAAGACGGCAAAAACCGGATCATAAACATCCAGCCCGGAAATACCACGGACCGCAATTATGCCATTGCCATAGACATCGGCACAACAACCATATACGGTCAGGTCATTGACCTGATTTCCGGGGAAGTGCTGGCCCAGTACGGTGACTTCAACGGTCAGATTAGTTACGGCGAGGATATCATCAGCCGGATCGTGTACGCGGAAAAGGGCAACGGGCTGGAAAAACTGCATTCCCTTGCTGTTTCCACCATTAATAACGTGATCGGCAGGATCGTGAAAAAATCCGGGGTGGACAAGGATGAGATTTCCACGATCACCTTTGCCGGCAATACCACCATGACCCAGCTTTTTTTAAACGTCAATCCCAGGTATATCCGGCGTTCGCCCTACGTGCCGGCTGCCAATATTTATCCGCCGTTTAAGGCCGTGGAAATCGGCCTGGATCTGCCGGATCATGTCACGGCCCTGGTTTATCCCCAGGTTTCGAGTTATGTGGGCGGCGATATAGTCGCCGGTGTTATGGGCTCGGGGATGTACCAGGACGAGGAACTCACGCTTTATATGGACATCGGCACCAATGCCGAGGTGGTCATCGGCAACAAGGACTGGCTGGTGTGTGCGGCATGTTCTGCCGGCCCCGCGTTTGAAGGCGGCGGCATCAAGCTGGGCATGCGCGCCGCGGAAGGCGCAATTGAGGATTTTTCCATTGACCCGGCGACCCTGGAGCCGATGAACATGACCATCGGAAACGTGCGGCCCAAGGGCATCTGCGGAAGCGGGCTTATTACAACAGTGGCGACCATGTTTGAAATGGGAATTATCGACAGCCGGGGAAAGTTCAACAGGGATTTGGATACGCCCCGAATCCGGGAGGCCGACGGAGTTTATGAATATGTACTGGCATATGAGGATGTTTCAGGCGTGGATCGCGACGTCGTGCTAAACGAGATCGACATTGACAACCTGCTTCGTGCCAAGGGGGCGATCTACAGCGGATGCCAGACCCTGCTGGCCGAAGTGGGACTGTCCATTCACGATCTGGGTCGCATTATCATGGCCGGCGGATTCGGAAGCTATATTGATCTGGAAAAAACCATGACCATTGGTTTGCTGCCGGAACTCGATGCGGAAAAGGTAACGTTTATCGGTAACGGGTCCATGATGGGCGCCCGGATGAGCGCGCTGACCAACAGCATCCGCAGAGACGTGGTCTCCACGCTGAACAACATGACCAACTTTGAACTCTCGGAAACCAAGTCCTTTATGGATAATTATGTGGCCGCACTTTTTCTGCCCCATACCGAGCAGGACATGTTTCCCAGGTTAAAAGCCCGGCTCGAGGAGCGGAAAAAACAGTTGGACCAGTGAACCCAGGACGGGAGGCGCCCTGCGCAACTAAAAAATCGTATCTATAATTATTGACAAATCATTTTTTTCTGATATTAAATTCACCTTTTACAACACTATATATCAGGCGGGTGTGTTGTTTGGTCTGAATCGGGTGTAGCTACGTATTTGGTCCGGACTTACACGATCAATTGTCAGCCGGATGAAGCAAAAGGGTGAATACGGATTCATCCCTTTATGGATATCGCGACAGGATACCGTTTTAACCGAAATCGCATAAGAATAAGGAGGTAACATTGGGCTTCGAAATCTTTAAAGAATCCTATGCCGGCAGCATCAGGCCGATTACCCTTGGCAAAGGAGACAAGGCCGTAACAGTCGGTGGCGAAAGCTGTCTCCCGATTTACACGTTTGAAGGGGAGGTGCCCAATAAGCCCAAGATTGCAATGGAAATTTGGGACATGGAGCCGACCGACTGGTCAGAGGCCGCGAAAAAACCATTTGAGGACGTTTTGTCCGACCCTGCTGCATGGGCTAAAAAATGCGTGGAGGAATACGGCGCGGACATGATCGTCCTGCAGCTCAAAAGTGCGGATCCCAACGGGCAGGACGCAAGCCCGGATGACATTGTCAAGACCGTTCAAAACGTGCTCGCTGCGATCAAGGTCCCCTTGATCCTCTGGGGCACGGCCAACAACCAGAAGGACGAGGAGGTCCTCAAAAAGGTATCCGAGTCCTTTGACGGTGAAAACCTGGCACTGGGGCCGGTTGAAGATGACAACCACAAGGGCGTGGGCGCCAGCGTTATGGCTTACGGACACACCATCATCGCCTCTTCCCCGATTGACGTCAACCTTGCCAAGCAGCTCAACATTCTGCTGGAAAACCTGGGCGTACCCAACGACCGGATTCTCATTGACCCCACCACCGGCGGTCTGGGCTATGGTCTTGAATATTCCTATTCAGTCATGGAACGCATCAAAATGGCCGCTCTCCTGCAGGGTGATGACAAGCTGCAGTATCCCATGATCAACAATCTGGGCAACGAGGTCTGGCGCTGCAAGGAAGCCAACCAGACCGCAGACGACGCCCCGGAGCTGGGCGATCCGGAAAGACGCGGCATCCTCATGGAAGCCGTGGGCGCGGTGAGTTACCTGATGGCCGGCTCGGACATTCTGATCATGCGCCATCCCGAATCCATCCGCATGGTCAAGGCGTTTATTGATCTGATTCTGGAAGGCGGCTCGGCTCATGATATCGCGCCCATCAACAAGCAGCTTGCAGACGTGGACATTGATTATGCGTCCATGGCACCGGAGCTGGATTTGACCATAGAGGAGGAAAAGAAGGCGGCCCCCAAGAAAAAGGAAAAGAAAGCCGAGGCCGCCAAGGAAGAAAAGAAGGCCGCACCCAAGAAGGAAGAAAAGAAAGCTGCACCCAAGAAGGAAGAAAAGAAGGCTGCAGCCAAGCCAGCCAAGGAAGAAAAGGAGGCCGAAGCCGCACCAGCCAAGGAAGAGGCCAAGCCGGCTGCAGCGGAAAAGGCGGCTGCTCCGGAAGAAGATGCTGCGGCAAAGAAGAAAGCAGAGGAAGAGGCCAAAGCCAAGGCCGAGCAGGAGGCCAAGGCCAGGGCTGAGCAAGAGGAGAAAAAGAAGAAGGAAGAAGAGGAGAAAAAGGCCAAGGCCGAAGAAGAGGCCCGGAAGAAGGCTGAAGCCGAAGAGGCGGCCAAGCGCGAGGAAGAGGAAAGAAAGCTTCGCGAAAAACGGGCCAAGGAGCGCGAAAAGCTGCACAAGAAGCAGGAGACTGCCAGAGAAAAGCCTGAGGCGCTGACCCCGGCCCAGGATCAGAAATCGCATCTGGACAAAATTGTTGAACGGCTCGACCGGATTCACCGGCGGGTCTGAAGATATCGAAAGCTGTAATTCAAAGGCACAGCGAACATCGCCCGCGCCGCCCCGGAGGACTTCCGGAAAACATGTTTGGAAAAATGTCGCGGGATATGAACTTGCCGAATATCTAATAAACAAGAGGAGGAACCTCTGATGGCAGAAGAAAAAGAAAAAAAAGCAGCCCCGAAAAAAG
>JBKHJS010000226.1:0-3056 GCA_046537995.1 Desulfobacterales bacterium | reverse complement strand
TACCTCGGCTTCGGCCTGTCCGGGCTGATGGCCGTGGCCATGGCGCTTATACTCTACAGCCAGGGAAACATATCCGCGGACAAACTGCCTTCCATGTATTTAATGCTTCGCTCCTCGCTGTGGGGCATACTGCCGGCGGCAAATATCGCCGGTGCAGTGAGCCTTTTTTTGATGCGCAAAATCGCCTTTCCCATTTTTACCGGCCTGCTGGTGGTAAAGCTGATCCTGCAGGTGCTTTTTGAAACCCCGCTTGCCGAGGCCCTGGCCGGCCAGAATACCCAGATGATCCTCGGCTACGGGCTCGGATACGCCATTTTGCTGGCCGTATGCATCTATACCTACCGCCTCGGGCAGTCCGGCCGCCTCAGATAAGCGGCACCCTCTCCAGTGCACAACAAAAATCCATCTTGCACAATTCCGGCTGTTTTGGCATTATGAACATCACTCTACAACCGGGATCCCAAAAATACAGACAAATATATGGAATGCCAGATCTTCTCCGCCATGATGATCGGTCCCCGAAAACGCCAGGAAGACTGCATTATAGAAGGCCGCAAACTGTTTCAATCCGATCTGCTGAGCCGGAAAATCGGATTTGTCTCCGGCCCGATGCTGCTGGCCGTGTGCGACGGCATGGGCGGGCATTACGGCGGTGAAATGGCCAGCCGGTTCGTATGTGAGCAGCTCCGGCATTACACGTGGTCCGGGGACATCTCCGGGGATAACGTGCATTATGCCCTGCTCGGGATCCAGTCGGCATCCGAACGCCATCTGCCGCCCCAAAGCGGGACCACCATTGCCGGCCTGTTTTCAGACGGCAGCCGGGCGTTGATATTCAACGCGGGCGACAGCCGGGTTTACGGCATCACAGCGGAAAAGCTCGAATACCTGTCCCACGACCATTCCCTGGTCCAGGACTTAATCGATCAGTGCATGGTCAGCATGGAAAGCGCGGCCGTACACCCCTACAAGCACCTGATCGACTTCGGGCTCGGCCCGGCTTTCAGCCGGGTCTGGTCGGAGCGGGACCTGTACATCGTGGAACAGCGGCTTGAGCCTTCTGCCGCGTTTCTGCTGTGCACAGACGGACTCACCGATATATTGTCTGATGCGGAAATCCACGAAATCCTGGCGCCGTCCCCGGTGGAAAACGGCGCACGGCTTGCCAACGCGGCACGGAAAAAAGGCCTGACCGACAACACCAGTTTCATTATCGCCCGGATCACCGGGGGTATGACACCGGGTATCATCGGTACGGAGCAGTTGCACACATGAAGGACATTATCCAAAAATGCCTTCCCACCTATGAAGTGGTCCGGAAAATCGGATCCGGCGTCTACGGGGTGGTCTATCATGTCAAGGACAACCTCAAGGAGCGCGCGGTCAAGGTGGTGCCCATCACGGTGGAAAGATCGCTTTCCCATCGCACGCCCGGGGATCTGGATTCCAAGATCTCCCACGACTTTTATGCCATCCAGGAATATTACGACAAGATCAAGGGCGAGGGCGTCATTGAAATCTATGACTTCCACCTGGTCGACAAGCAGGTATCCAAGCAGGAGGCCCGGGCATACCTGGTAATTTTAATGGAATTCTGCCCGTACAACCTGCTCGACCGGGTGCTGGATCACTTCCCCCTTGCCCCGGAAAACGCCGAAAAACTGATGACCGAGCTTGCCGAGGTCTTAAGCCGCATCTCCAGCCGGGCCAAAGACGCCTTTATCGTAAAGGACCTCAAGCCTTCCAACCTGCTGATCAACCAGGAAAACCGGCTGATTATCGGAGACCTGGGCGGTATCCAGCGCATCAGCAGCAACTCGCAGACCAGCAATGCCCAGTTCACCCCGAACTGGTCCGCCCCGGAGCTCATCACCCACTCCACCCCCGCGGGCGTTGCCAGCCTGGTTTTTTCATACGGGTTTGTCAGTTATTTCATCTGGTCGGGCGCGCTGCCCTATGAACAGGAAGACTTCACCGAGCGGCTGCGGCGGATCAAAAAACACGAGCTGGAATTCAGCAGAACAGACATTCCGTTTCGAACCCAGATCCTGATCAGCCAGTGCCTGAATTTCAAGCCTGAAGACCGCCCCGAAGACTTTGAAACCATCCTCAGGTATCTCAAAGGGCAAAGCGCCGCGCTTTCGCCGGAAAAGGGCGCCGAAGCCGGCGCTGCCCGCCGGGAACCGGAAGCCGGTGCCGAGACCCTTCTCTCCGGGCAAAACCGCGGGGCCAATGCCCCTGCCGACACGGCCCCCCAAACCGAAAAATCCAGGCCCCGGCCCCAGACATACAGCCATCACCAGCCCGGGGACAACTGGGTGGAACCCTCCAAAAGCATGGAGTTTGTGTGGGTTCCCACCGGGGTATTCCAGATGGGATCGGGAACCTGGGACGGAGAGGGGCACAAGAACGAATTCCCCCTTCACGAGGTGTTCATTGACGGCTTCTGGCTGGGCAAGTACCCGGTCACCCAGGATCAGTGGAAAAAACTCATGTCCAACATGCTCTGGTACAAGGTGCGGGGCAAAAACCCGTCCTGGTTCAAAATGGGCGGAAATTACCCGGTGGAGCAGGTTTCATGGCATGATGCCCAGGAATTTATCCAGAAACTGATCGCCATTAACAAGGGCCGGTATCACTTCCGGCTGCCCACCGAAGCCGAGTGGGAATATGCCTGCAGAAGCGGCGGCCGCCCTGAGAAATACCCGGGAGGCAAACCGCTTGACAAAATCGCCTGGTACTCGGCAAACAGCGGCATGACCACCCATCCGGTCGGCAGCCTTGAACCCAACGGGCTGGATCTTTACGACATGGCCGGAAACGTGTATGAATGGTGCGCAGACATCTACCATGAAGAAGCCTACCGGCATCATGAATACAGAAACCCGGTATACGCCGGAGAAGGAACCCGGCGGGTAATCCGGGGCGGCAGTTGGTGCAACTTTCCCAGCGAGCTGCGGTGCAGTTACCGGGCCAGCGTCAACGCCGGCTTCAAGGGCAATTACCTGGGCTTCCGCGTGGTCATGACCCCGGTGAGCCGGAAACGGGAGTTCTAG
>JBKHJS010000003.1:0-44540 GCA_046537995.1 Desulfobacterales bacterium | reverse complement strand
TGTAAGGCATCGAGATTTCAGGTACGCAATAATTGATAGATAAGATATATTCAATTGAATTAAAATGCATAAAAAGGAGGAGATGTTATGCCGATAGTAACAATTGACATGATAGAGGGCCGGACGGATGAACAAAAAAAGAATCTCGCCCGGGAAGTGACCGCGGCAATCGCAAGAACAGCGGATGCCAATCCGGAAACGATAACCATCGTAATCAATGAACATCCCGGGATCAATATCGCCAAGGCCGGCAAGCCCCTGTCAGAAACCATGAAGTAATCCGTCTCCGGAGACTCTTTTACCGTGGCGGCGCAAAACCCCAGTCAATTCGAATTTATCGGCCTGATGCCCCTGATGATTTCTGATTGGCTGCGGCAGCCGCGGCCGTAATGTTGATGGGGATGCCCAAGGACTGAGGAATATCGAAATCAAGGTGCGGATTTGAGACGAGGCTGCACTTGTGAAAACTCAAGCCCCATCAAGGTGAATCCTCTGCGTTTTGGATGCAGGTGCTTCCTGCGGCCATGGAAAGGCGGCAATTCGGTTTTCGGCCCAACCGGATGGCCGGAAACAATGTTTTATTTTGTCTCCGGGAAATGAAGCTCGATTTTTTCCTTTCCGTCCCTTTTTTTAACCTTGATCTTCAAATCCAGGCTGCTGTCCCGAACCCCCACGGCCAGGGGAATTTCCCCCTTGTCCGATTCGATGTGCGCGATGTTTCTAACGATCTCGGCGATATTGTCAGCTATCTGCCCAGGCGGTGCAGGCAGTCTGGCGTCCCGATATTCCGCGGTAACGGATATCCCGCCGTCACCTGATTTTTTTAATGAAATTTTTTCAGCGTTTGAATCTATACCGTGCAGAACTGACAGTGCCAGCCAGTTCAAAGCCGCCTGCTCGGTATCCTGCTCGTCTTTTACCTTTGCCAGCTCAGTGAGGTATTCGGTTTCAGCATAACAGTCGATGTGTTCCTGCATTTTCTTATGAAAGCTACCGGTGTCCTTCATTTGGGAACCCCCTTTCTTTTCGGATATATATTTAAAAAGATAAATTCCGGACAATCAGTGTCAAATGATCCGCCTGATTTACCATGGTAGCAAACCGGTCGGCATCGATTCGGCAAGGCCGATCGCGGAAACTCCTGTCTGAAGGGGGTATATTTCAAAAACCAGCTGCTCTCAATGAGCATTGCTTCTTGATTATGATAACCGAAAATGACCGGGGCAAACTTTAAAGTTGGGTACGGCATGAACGCTGCTTCCCGGGAGGTTCATAAACACAGGCATCCGGGATGAAAAGCGCTTTTGACAAAAGCGCATCAATGCCCTTTTCAATCCACTTGGCCTTGCGCGATCGAGCGTCTGCGGACTTGACCTGTTTGATCATGACATATCGGCTCAGTTCAATTTTCTCCGGGATGACACCATGAAAGGAAAAATCAAAACTGGCGCCTTGCCAAGCTGTTCGGGATTTGATAGTGATTCGGCATGAACCCGAGAGATGACAAACATACGCTAATTCTGGCCTCAAAATCGCCCCGCCGCAGGCGCCTGCTGGAACAGGCCGGTATTGCCGCCGAGGTGATACCCAGCCGAATCAACGAGCAATCCATTGAGGCGCTGTCCCCGGAAATCCTGGCCCGGACCCTGGCCGAGGCCAAGGCTGCCGAGGTCGCGGGGCATTATCCGGACCGATGGGTGATCGGGGGTGATTCCATTGTGGTAATCGATGATGCGATCATCAATAAGCCCGCATCCCGGGCGCATGCACATGAAATGCTGTCACAGTTGAGCGGACGCACCCACCGGGTGATCACCGGCTACAGCATCCAGTGCCGGTGGCAAAACCATTGTTACAGCGATATCTGCGTAACCGAGGTAACCTTCAAGGATCTCAGCGATGCCGAGATCCAGTGGTACCTGGATACGCCCGAGCCGTGGGACAAGGCCGGGGCCTATGCCATCCAGGGCATCGGCGCGTTCATGATCCGGCGCATCAACGGGTCCTGGACCAACGTGGTGGGGCTGCCGGTATGCGAGGTCGTGGAACATCTGGCGGCCTGCGGGGTGATCGACCGGCAGGCGCAGGAATCCGGCGTTCCGGATCTGTTTGAGCCCTCAGGGGGGCGTTAATTTAAAATGTCGGATATTGGAAAAAACATCGAGCAGGTGCATGCGCGCATCCAAAAGGCGGCCCGGGCAGCCGACAGGGACCCGAACGCGGTCCGGCTGGTGGCCGCGGCCAAGACCGTGGCCGCAGAGCGGATCCGCGAGGCGGCTGAGGCCGGGCTGGACTGTTTCGGTGAGAACTACGTCCAGGAGGCGCGCGAAAAAATCGCGGTGCTGGTGGATGCGACCGTTTCCTGGCATTTTATCGGGCACCTGCAGTCCAACAAGGCCAAATACGCGGTGGGGCTTTTCGACCTGATCCACTCCGTGGACAGCCTGAAACTGGCCCGGGAAATCGACCGGCAGGCGGCAAAACACGGGACCGTACAAAACATCCTGGTGCAGGTCAACGTGGGCAAAGAAGCCCAAAAGTCCGGAATTGATGAGAAAGCGGCCGCAGCCCTGGTGCGCGATGCGGCCGGGCTGGAACACGTGCGCGTACAAGGCCTGATGACCATGCCCCCGTTTTTTGACGCACCCGAAAAGGTACGGCCGTATTTCCGGCAGTTGGCGCAATTGCGGGAACAAATCGCGGCGCAAAACATTGCCGGCGCTGAGATGAAAGAACTTTCCATGGGCATGACCGGCGATTTCGAGACAGCCATTGCAGAGGGCGCCACCCTGGTGCGCATCGGCACGGCCATATTCGGAGAACGAACATGAAAATCCTGCTGCATATATGCTGCGCGCCTTGTTCCATTTATCCCCTGGAAGTCCTCCGGCAAAGAGACTTTGAAGTCATGGGGTTTTTTTATCGAAACAACATCCACCCGTACACGGAGTGCAGGCGGCGAGAGGATACGCTTATTGAATACGCCCGGTACACCGGGCTCCGGGTGATCTACCAGGAGGGCTATGACCTGGAGGGATTCCTGCGCAGCGTGGTCTTCCGGGAGGATCAGCGGTGCCGGTTCTGCTATTACGACCGCCTGAAAACCACGGCCAAAATGGCCAGGCGCGGCAAATTCGATTATTTTACCTCCACGCTGCTGTACAGCAAGCATCAAAATCATGCACTGATTGCCGAAATCGGTGAGTCCGTGGGCAAAACCGAAGGCGTGCCGTTTTATTACGCGGATTTCCGCAAAGGCTGGAAAACCGGGCAGGAAAAATCCAGGCAGATGAACATGTACCGCCAGCAGTACTGCGGATGCATCTACAGCGAAAAAGAGCGCTTCTATTCGGCAAACGGATAACTTTCTATGTTCGGCAATTTTCTCTACTTCATCGTCGCCCTGCTGGTCTACACCACCTATCAGCCCCCCACCCGGCCGCAGATCCCCTTTTATGAAGCCCTGGGATTTTTTGCGGGCCTGTCCGCGCTGTTTGCCGGCCTGACCTGGATTCTGTTCAAAAGGCTCGAAGACCGCCTGAGCAAATCCGGTGCCGCCCGAACCGAACAGGCATTTGAATCCGTGATGGCCCGGCACTCGGTCCTGGCCATCGGCCTGTTTGCAGTGGACATATACGTACTGGAACTCGGGGGATACCTGCGGGAAATCGCCCTGTTTGACATGCTGCCCACCCTGGGCGCACTGGTGTTTCTGGCCGTGTTTATCGGATATCTTTGCATCATCTGGGCCAGCGCATACAACGTGCACCAGCGGCTTTACAAAACCGGGATATCGCGCCGCAATTACGTGGGCTCCAACATCACGTTTTCCATCCCGGTACTTTTGCCATGGCTCTGCCTGTCCGCAGTGGCCGACATGATCGGCCTGCTGCCGTTTGAAGCGCCCAAGGCGTTTTTGAATTCCACCGGGGGACAGATCGTCTATTTCCTGTTTTTCCTGTTTATCATCGCCATATTCGGCCCGGCACTGATTCAGCAGTTCTGGGGATGCCGGCCCATGGCAAAAGACGAGGCGCGGCAGCGTATCGAGGACCTGTGCCGGCGCGCAGGCGTGGCCTACCGGGAAATAATGGTATGGCCGCTTTTCGGCGGCCGGATGATCACCGCGGGCGTGCTGGGCCTGATAGCCCGGTTTCGCTATATCCTGGTCACCCCGGCCCTACTGCGCTACCTGTCGCCCGGGGAAACCGAGGCGGTGATCGCCCATGAAATCGGCCATGTCAAGCAAAAACACATGCTTTTCTATTTGTTCTTTTTTGCCGGATACCTGGTGATCGCCTTTTCCTCGCTGGACCTGCTGCTCTACGGCGCCCTGTACGCGCAGATCGTGGCCGGTCCGGCCAGCTTTTCCGAGCCGGCTTCGGCCACGTTTGTCTCGATTGTGTTCAGCGTGACCATGATCGCCACGTTCCTGGTCTATTTCCGGTTCGTGTTCGGCTACTTCATGCGCAACTTTGAACGGCAGGCAGACATTTACGTTTACAACCTCCTGGATTCGGCCGCACCGCTGATCTCCACGTTTCACAAGATCGCGGCTTCAACAGGCCAGTCTCCGGAAAAGCCCAACTGGCATCATTTCAGCATATCCCGACGCATCGCCTACCTGCGGCGGTGCGAGGAACATCCGGGCTGGATCCGGGCGCATCACCGCAAGATCCGGGTCAGCATCGCGGTGTATCTCGTCTGCCTGGCAGCCATTGGATGGCTGGGATACAACCTGCATTTCGGCACCGCCGGACAGGCGGTTTCCGGGAAGATTGCCGAGCAGGTGCTCAAGCGCCAGATCCGCGAGAATCCCGAAAATGCGAGCCCGCACGTGATGCTCGGCGATCTGCACTACAGCCGCGAAAATGTGGAAGGCGCAATATCGGCATACCAGCAGGCGCTTTCCCTGGATGCCGACAATGTGCAGGCGCTAAACAACCTGGCTTGGCTGTATGCCACGGCACCCGAAGACAGCGACTTTTTCAGCCCTGAAAAAGCCCTGGAGCTGGCCCGGAGGGCAGCGGAGAACTCTGACCAGCCCCACGTGCTTGACACCCTGGCGGAAAGCTACTTTATCAACGGCCAGTATGAAAAAGCCGTTGCAGTGGAAGAAAAGGCGCTGGCTGCGGCAGGGGCAAACCGCGGCCATTACCGCGCGCAACTGGAAAAATTCCGGCGGGCCGCAGACCGGAAAACTCCTTGAAACCAATCCGCACCCCCGTCCATTTGTCTGTCAGCCCGGATTTCCGCCCGCACGGCCGGCCGCGCCGTGTTTTCCATGACCGCCCTGCAAAACGGCATCCGGCTAGGATTGCAGCAAAGCCCCGCTCCGGTGCATAAGATCATCGGATAACAGGTTCAGGGCAATGCGCAGCAGGAATAAATTCGTATCCGCCTCGGCCAGGACGCATACAAATGCATGGTTTGTTATTTTCCGGAGCAGAAACAGTTTCGTGCCCTCATATACAGTCAAATCATGAAGCGGGCCGAGATCGGCCCCGGATTGATAAAGCGCAATCAGCATGTCTGCGATTTCGGCAAGCTCATTTTCCGTGTAAGCTTCAGGCATGACCTTATCCATCATGCCGGTTTCAGCATCATAGAGGCAGATGCCGATAAATCCGTACACGGATGTGAGCTCGGTGAAAACTTTTTCCATCAGGAGATTTCCAATTCTTGTTTCTAAACAGCAAAAAGCGGATGCATGTTCTGTAAAAAGCGGTTCATGGTGCAGCCGGCTTTCAGGGAAGCAATTACCCGGATATCCCGGAATTGGAACAACACCATCTGCTTTCCGGCTTTCGTATAAAATAACAGGAAGTGATTTTTTCCGTTGCTTGCTGCATCCCGGGGCCTGCGCATGGACTGGAAGAACTTCGAGGGCGCAAGCGGGCCGAATCCTTCGGATCGGGCGTTTTCAACGGGGATTTGCCGGTCATTCACATCATACAGGACATACTCGTGAATGCTTTCTTCTTTATCCAAGGTTTCAATAATGTAGCGGGTTTCGGGAGAAGAGACTTCAGGTTCTTCCGGGGCTGTTGATAAATTCGCTTTTTCCTGCTCCGATGCCTGCGCTGTATGTTCATCATTTTCGCTGCCGTTGCCCATCAGGATGCCCATAAGGGACTGCGTAATTTTTTTGCTCTCCACCCTGCAGGTGCTGGTAATAAAGATGGAAACCCGATTCCAGTTCAGGATCTCATAAGCCGCCTGCTCATCTTCAAGCTCCCCGACCCTGGCTGCATAGAGCTCTCCCTGGACAAAATAAAGTTTTCCGGGACGCCCGCCCTTCTCCGGGGTGATTGTCAGGGTACAGGTTTTATTTTCCATTTCAACAAGCTGGAGAACGGCAGGCAGGCTCATGCAGTGAATTTCACCTTCGCCCTCGGCCCCCAGCTCCGCGACAATGGCCTCGATCAGCACATCCAGGTTCAACGGTTTATAAAAATGACGGGATACGCCCAGTTGTTTGAGACTGGATTCATTTGCCGGAAAATCCTGGTCAATGATAACAAAGGCCGGGGTTTCCGGGTAGTGCTTGCGCAAATGATTCAGCAGCAGGAAGCCATTATCACTGGCCTGCCGGCTGTCTGCCAGAATTAAATCCACCTGCTTTTCTTTTAATATGTCAACGGCAGCCTTCCCGTTGAGCGCCGTCTGGACGGAAACGTCTTCATAAGGCTGAAGACGGTCGGAGATGGCGTGGCGGGTCGTGATATCATCATCTACGATTAATAACGTTTTCACGGCCGATAATTGTCCTGATAAAAAAAGTGTTATGATCCTTCTTAAATGGCGTTGAAGGGTAGAAAAAATATAGTAAAGTTGAATGCGCGTGTCAATGATGGAATGAGAAAACCAGATCGAATACGGAATCTATGCGCTTAAACTTGACATTTTTGCAATTTTTATGTAATAGTAATGATGTAAATGCATACGTGAATATTTATGCCGTAAAAGCCCAAAATAAAACCTTGATTGTTGATATGTCTCATTTCTGACTGCAAAAAGCCATCAGCCCTGCACGGATATTTTGGATGGATAACATGAATTAATCACGGAAAAAGACATCCGCCTTGCAAGCGCTACACATGAAAAAGCATCAACACCTAGGGGATCTGCTGGTGGAGGCCGGCATGATCACCCATGACACCCTGAAACAGGCTGCGGCCTATCAACAGGAAAACAGGGGAACCCCTACAGATCAAGCACTTATCCGAATCGGAGCCCTTACCGGAGGGGAAATTGCCAGCGTGTTGGCCGTCCGGACGGAAACCCCATTTCTCACCCTGGATAACATATCCCCGCCCCCGGAAATTCTTAACCTGGTGCCGGCCAAAGTTGCGCGCACGCACGGCCTGATCCCGGTGTTAACAATAAAAAATACGCTTGTCGTTGCGGTTTCCAACCCGCTGGACGAAAAAATGCTCATGGATCTGCGCGGCAGCGTGGAGATGCCGCTTCATCTGGCGGTAGCGCCCGGAGATGAAATTGCCGAGACAGTAAATGCCTGTTATGACGGCCGCCACGACGATGATCAGCCGGAAAAAAACAGAAAATGGACCTGGCCGGACAAACCGCAAACCCTTTTTGTAAAACAGACCGACACGTCTGATTTTTTTACCCGCGCCAGCAGGCAAACCCCTTACACGAGCGATACCTTCGATATATTCGGTACGGGCAGCGCAAAAAACCGCGGGACACCCGCAGATCCCAACAAACAGACTTTCTTTGAAGGCGTTTTCCAGGCGCGACCCGGAACGCAACCGCCCAAAGACCCGCCGGCAGATACCCCGGAAAATAACGTTGCGCCTTCGGGCGAATCCGGAAGCGCGGAGTCGGTAAAACATTTTGAAAATGGCTTGGCGGCATTGCAAAGGGGTTCCTACAAAGAAGCCCTGACGGAATTCGAAGCGGCATTGCAGCATGATCCGGAAAACCGCATCTGCAAGGCCAATATCCAGCGGATACGGAAAATTCTTTCCGAAAAGGACAGGTAACAGGCCCGCAATATGCTTTCTACATCACCCGGCCGGGATCATAGTCCACCAACGGTTGTCATTGTGGGCAGCGGTAATTGGCAGGTCGCTTCAGACAAGGCCGGGCCGATGGTCATCAAAAGCCTGGCGGGCCGTTACGGCGCATCGGTTCAGATCAAAGATATCGGCACCTCGGCCCTTGGTTTGCTTGAATGCCTGGACAGCCAGGACCTCATGCTGGTTGTGGATGCATGTGTCAAGGGCGGCGCCCCCGGAGAAATCCATGTGATCCAGCCGGACCTTGATGCCCCGCTTCGGGAGAAACCGGGACTTCATCAAATCGGCCCGGTTGAAACCCTTATGGTGGCGAAATATTTATACCCGCACACGCTTCCGAAAACGATTTCCCTGATACTCATCGAAACCCAGGGACTTAATGATGCGGATCTGGAGCCGGTCTGTCAAAGGGGCGTTTCAATTATCGACCGGAAAATCGCGGAGGTATTCCGGGCCGATGCCTTCACGGGCTGAGGCCCTGTGCCGATGTATCGGAAAACATTTTGAAAACGGCTGATTCCGCCGCAGGCAAGGCGGGGCGCTTTTGCATGAATATCACCCGTAACCGCTTCACCCGGCCTGTAAATAATTTCTTTTCAGGCGCACCAATCTGAGGAGTCTAAAATGGAAAAGACAGACAAGCTGAAATACCTGCAGGGCGGCATGCTGTTTCTGGCCTCAGTGGCCAACGGTGTCGAGGAGCTCGTCGGCCGGGGCGCCCCCGGCGTCACATTCCGGGCGGGCAGAACCACCGGACTGAAGGCCCCGGTTGAAAAAAAATCAGACGATCTTCTTGAAGCATTCGATGTTGTAAGGCAGTCACTTCTCCACATGGGCATCCACTGGGATTTTGAGCCCTACAAAAAACAGGCTGAAACAGACCTGATCCTACACACCGAAGATGGTCAGCAGCTTAAAATCATTTTCCGGGATTGCATGGTGCGTTCCTGCCAGTTTCATTACGGGCATCCCCAGAAAAACTCCCTGTGCATGCTGCAGCATGGGATATTCTGCGGTCTTCTCCAGCAGATTTACGGTGCATGGGCGGATTATGCGCCGATCCATTCCGGGGAAAACGCTTGCATCGGCATGTTAACCATTAAGCAGGCCCAGCAGGGATAACAAAGGAGGTAGCTTCCATGACCGCAAAGGCGAAATTGTCTGTTGAATGGCTTTCCGTGTGTTCAGGCTGTGAATTCGGCATTGTTGATCTGCACGAAAAGTTTTTCAGTCTCCTGGAACATGTGGATCTGGTTCGCATGCCGATATTAATGGACACCAAGGGCTACCCGGAAGCTGACATCGGCATTGTTACCGGCTCGATTCGCACGGACCACGACATTGAATCAGCCAGAAAAATGCGCAATGCCTGCAATTCGGTTATCGCATTCGGTACGTGCGCCGTATACGGCGGCCCCCAGGGCGCGGCATATGCCCATACCAACGCGGAGCTCATCAACGGCGCCTACCAGGACAATCCGACCACGACCTCGGATTATCTGCCCGAGAACGTGCCCGAACTTCTGCCGCAAACCAGCCCCCTGGACGCGGAGATACCGATTGATCTGTACATGCCCGGATGCCCGCCGCATGCGGCCTATATTTTTGACGGCCTGCTGTCCACGCTCAAATCAGAGCCCACCCGGATCACCAGGCACAGCGTTTGCTACCGGTGTCCCCGTTTCATGAAAAAAACCGATGTTGATACGATCCGGCGCACCACCGAGGACCAACCGGACCCGGAGCTTTGTTTCCTGTCCCAGGGCCTACTGTGCTTCGGTTCGGTTACCCTGGACCGATGCCTGGCGCCCTGCCCGGCCAATGGCGTGCCCTGCTTTTCATGCGGCGGACCGACCGACACCATCATCCTGGAGCCCCAAAAGGATGTTCGCAGCGAAATCGCGCTCAGGATGTCTCATCTGACCCGGATCCCTTATGACGACATCGTAAAACATATCGAAATGCAGGCAAAAACCCATTTTGCATATGCAATGGCCTCTCCTGTATTCCGTCAGAAGCCCACCTTTCTCCTGAAGAAATGGATCCGGCAACAACCATAATGCAAAGGAGTTCGCCATGTCACGAAGCCTAACGATTGACCCGGTAACCCGGATAGAAGGGCATGCCAGAGTCGATCTGGAAATTGACGACGACAATTCGGTCACGGGCGCAGTCTTTAAGGTCATGGACTTCAGGGGATTCGAAACGTTCCTGCAGGGCATGCACGTGGAGATGATGCCGACGCTGACCGCCCGGATCTGCGGAACATGCCCGCAAACCCATCATCTTGCCGCGTCCAGGACCGTGGACAAGGTTTTCGGTGCAACCATTCCCCGCACTGCGGAATTGCTTCGCCAGACCCTTAACCTTGGGGCCATGGTGCACTCCCATGCAGTGCATTTTTTCGCCCTGGCCGGCCCGGACCTGATTTTCGGCCTGGCATCGGATGCAGCGGAGCGCAATATTATCGGAATGGCCAAAAAGCACCCGGATGTGTCAAAACAAGCGCTGCGGCTGCGAACCATCGGCCAGAAGATCGTGGAACTCGTCGGCGGCCGGGGAACCCATCCGGTCACGGGTATTGCCGGGGGAATGGCCGCGCCGCTGAGCAGGGAAAAAGCCGAAAAGCTCCGGGATTTCGTCTCAGAAGGCGCGAAACTGAGCAAAAACCTTTACAAAGTGGCCGAAAAGCTCTTAAACGCCAATGAATCCCTCGTGCATTCACTGCCCCAGGAAACGCCCTATCTGGGAACGGTCAATGAGGGCGCGCTGGATTTTTACAGCGGGGATCTTCGCCTGCGCATGCCGGACGGCTCCCATACCGACTTTCACGAGGATGACTGGACCGCGCATCTTTACGAAAAGGCCATTCCGGAATCATACGGCAAATACGTGTACTTTAAAAACGGCGATGGGGAAATCCCCTACCGGGTCGGGCCGCTGGCCCGGCTAAACTGTGCGGAAAAAATCGATACACCCGGGGCGCAGGCCGAACTGGAAAAATTCCGCGAACTAGGCGGCAATCCCTGTCACCAGACGGTTATGTATCACCATGCCCGGATGATTGAAATCCTGTATGCCATGGAAAAGCTGGAACAAATCGTCGCCGATGATGCGCTCTACGGGGATAATGTCCGCGCCGAGCTCGGTTCCCCGAGGGACGCCGCCGCCCACGTGGAGGCGCCGCGCGGCGTGTTGATCCATGACTACAAGGTTGATGACAATGCCGTGGTAAAGCAGGCCAATCTGCTGATCGCCACCCAGCAGAATCTGGAGGCGATCAACGAAACCATCGGCATGTCAGCCCGGAAATATATTGATCAGCCGGATGAGGCATTTCTGAATGCCATCGAATTCGGTATCCGGTGTTATGATCCCTGCCTTTCCTGCGCGACCCACCGGATCGGAGAAATGAAGCTGGATGTGGCCGTTCGCCGGGAAGGAAAAACCCTGCGACGCGTAAGGAGATAAAACCATGCCAAAAATTCAATTGACGGAAAAGGGCTGCAGGGGATGCACACTTTGCGTGGATATCTGCCCAGTGGATGTTTTTGAATTCAACCAGGAAAAATCCGTTGCCGAGGTCAAGGCGCCGGATGATTGCATTGGATGTCTTTCCTGTTATTACGTATGCCCTTCCCAATGCATTGAAATCTCGGATGTGGAATTCATCCGCCCCTTTTACCGGATTGAGAAGAATGTCGCATTTATCGAGCAGTTCCTCCAGACCCGGCCTGCTGCCAGGTCCGTAAGCGAAGAGGAACTCGATATCGCCTACAATGAGGTGGGCATATTGCTGTACGCATTTGCAGAGGCGATAAACGAAATCCTGGGCAGGGGACATAAATCCGTGGGCAGAAGAGCCGGAACCGTGGCCGCAGCCCATCTGCCCGAGATGTACGAGGAAACAGGCCTGGAAGACCTGCTCAACGCAATGCACGAAAGGTTCGGAGCTAGTTTTGATTTCAGCTACACGATTTCCGGGGACTCGCAGATTGAACTGTCTGTGAAGCCCTGCGGGCTGCTGGAGGCGGTTTGCAATGCCGGGGCAACCCCCGGGGAATCGGACCTCTGCCTGCTGTTTCATGAATACTGGGCAGGCCTGATGAGCGCATTTACAGGAACCAATTACATTTACGAACTGCTTGAAGCCGGAGACCGGTGCGCGCTTCACCTGCGGCCAAAAGAAAAACGTTAAGGCGAACTTTTTTTCTTCATCCAGATTCACAGGAGGGTAATGACAATGGCAAGCAAAACAGAAAAAATTACTGAGGTTTTGAGAGGTCTTCGCGTCAGTTCTCCTGATATTTTCGGGGCGGCAGTGGTGAGCCTTGACGGTTTTCTGATCGCGGCAGTAGCCCCCTCGGAGATCGACGAAGAACTGGTGGGCGGCATGTCCGCGGCCCTGCTGGGCACCGGCGAACAGATCTCCAACCAGTTGATGCGGGCGCCCTTGAGCCAGATCTTTGTCAAATCCGACAAGGGATACGTGATCCTGAATTCGGTGGGCGAAGACTCAGTGCTTGTTCTTCTGGTCTCCAGCGAAGCCAAGCTGGGGCTCATCTTCCTGGAGATGCGCCGCATGGTTCCGGAACTGCAAAAAGTTATCTAAAAGGCGCCGGATCGACATGCCGGGAAACGTCCGCATCCAGACCCGGGATCCTGGTCCCGGCAAACCCGCGGATCAGACCGGTAATCCGGATGTCCGGGAGAAAACCGCGGCACAGTCATCCGCGTATTTAAGGGGAACGCCATGACAACGACCCTGCAACTGACAATCGCTGTGTGCTCCGCACTCGGGGCTGCACTGTTTTTTGCCGCCGGCTACATACTGGCAAGGATCCATCCTTTCTCCTCAGCCCCGGATTCTTCCGGCAGGTCCGGTTCTGCCGGCGGATCCGGCAAACGCGATGCCATATCCGGTCCCGGCGCGGAAGGGGAGCCTCTGGAAATCCTGATTGACGCGCTCGCACCGGATAATCCACAAAAAACAAAAACCCGGGCTGCTCAAGCGGGTACGGAAGTGACCGGAAAAGCTGTGGATAAACTGCGCGCGCGACAGCTTCGGGAGGCCCGGGAAAAACTCAAAAAAGCAGCCACGTATATTCGGCGGCTAAAAAGCCATGCCGAGCATATTGCCCGGCAAAAACAAGCCCTCGAGCTGGAAAAGGAAGATTTCGAACAAGAGAAAAAATCCCTCCAGGGACAGGTGCAGGCCCTGGAATCCGTAGAGGCCGAGCGCAAGCGGCTGTCCCTGGAAGTTGCTGAATTGAAAAAACAAACCGATGCGGCAACCGCGCTGCAGGCGGAAAATGAAAACCTGTCCGCACAACTGCAGGAAGCCAGAGATCAGGTGCAGCACCTGTCCGCGAAAATCGAGTCAATAGGGGATGTCGAGGAAGAAAACAAGGACCTGTCACTTCGGGTCGAGATGCTCACCGAGCAGCTCGAGGAGATGGAAAACCTGCAGGAGGAAAATTCCAGATTAAAAACGCAGCAAAAGGCAGTCCGGGAGATGGAATCCGAGATTGCGGCGCTGAAATCGGAAAACGCCAACCTGAAATCAATGAAAATCGTACAGGACGGACCCCCGCAGCCTGAGCTGCATTTCTCAGAAAAAGGCCTGGGGGCGGTGCTGCAGCATCTGGTCAACCGGCTTTCCGAATCAGAAAATGCCAGGGGCGCTGTTTTGGCCGATGAGCTGGGACTCATGATTGCGGGCACCGGTGCACATTCCGAGGCCATGGCCGGAATGGCGGCGGTTTTCTCCGAAACCAGCGCCCAGTTGCAAAACATGCTGCCCTTTGGTGAAATCGACCATATGCAGATCGTCAACCGGAACGATCTTACCCTGATGATCCGCCCCCTTTCGGTTTCCGATCATGAGCTGATCCTGACAACCCTGTCGGTGGGCCAGGGACCGGACAGAAATACCATTAAAAGTCTCATGCAGGATAACGCTTCCAGAGCGTGATCCGCTTATCAGCCATTTTCCCGTCCAGCCGGATGCAGCGAGCCTCAACATGCAATCCCCGAAAGGAGATTTCCATGAACGCAAAAGACAGAATCGCTTTTATCATCTACCTTGTGGTTGCCCTGGCCTGGATCGCCTTTGGTATCGTCTACATTTCCTGCCCGAGCTTTATGCCGTATCACCGCCAAGCCGTCAGCATGCCCTGGGAAGCACTCGATCCCGGGCTGCAGGTATTGATTCAGGCTTTTATGAAAATGGCGGCGGCCGGATTTTTCGTCAGCAGCCTGGCCGTGCTCGTGCTCCTGTTCATCCCTTTCAGGCGGCAGGCCCGGTGGGCCCACCGGGCAATTCCGCTTCTGGGAATCGTCTGGAACGGCCTGTCGCTTTACGTCACTTCGGTGGTGGCCCTGGAAACCAATGCATCCACGCCGTGGCATGCTGCCGCAGCAGGCACGGCCCTCATGATTGCCGGCTTCATTCTTTCCCCGGGATCAGGCAGAAAACTTGTTTTCAGCCCGCATGACTGAGCGCACCATGTTTTTCATGCTCACGTTGCCAAAGCACAGCAGCCTGATCAAATACTGCTCCTTGTTCCCACCCGGTAACCTCTCCGAAATCGTGCTTCCTGAAAATCTTCATCCGGACACGCTATCCTTTCACCTATTAATCGGCATCTACCGTTGATTTATCGGCCCAGCCGTGATAGTCAAGAGAAAAATCCGGCAATGTACAAGGCCGACCATGGGCGGGATATGCATATGAACCCGGTTTCAGGGCCACAGAACGACTACTTTGACATCCTGGAGGATGGCGAGGGGACCCTCACGGTTTTTTTTCGCGGCCCCCTGGACATGCCCAACGCCGGCGCCTGCCTGCGGCGCCTGACCAGCGAGGTCAAATCCCGCACACCACAGCGCCTGGCAGTGGACCTGGGCCGGGTCACCCGCATGGACGATTACGGC
The DNA here is from genome assembly GCA_046537995.1 of Desulfobacterales bacterium. Lineage (GTDB taxonomy): Bacteria > Desulfobacterota > Desulfobacteria > Desulfobacterales > Desulfosalsimonadaceae > Desulfosalsimonas. Next base: position 29,559 of record JBKHJS010000003.1, on the reverse strand, counting down.
GCCGTGGTGATCATGCGCCTGATGCACCAGCTCGGAGTCCCCCACGACCGCCTGGAACTGAAAAATACCAACGAAGATCACCGCAAGACCCTGTCCATGATCGATTTCGGACAGCCGGAATGCGACATTGCCCGCCGCAAATCCCAGAATTTTGTTGTACATCTCGGCGAGTCCACCATTTCGGCATTGCGGGGGGCCGCGTTTTTCACAGAGTTTATCGGGGCCATGGTATACTCGGTGGTGCGCCTGGCCAAAAGACCCGGCTCGTTTCGTCTCAACGACGCCATCTGGCACATGAAAACAACAGGGGTGGACGCCCTGCCCGTGGTAGGGCTGATCAGCCTGCTGCTGGGCTTAATCATTGCCTTTATGTCCTCGCTGCAGCTCTCCCAGTTCGGCGCAAACATTTACGTGGCCTCCCTTGTGGGCCTGGCCATGGTATCGGAACTCGGCCCGATGATGACCGCAATTATCGTATCGGGCCGGTCCGGCTCGGCCTATGCCGCTGAAATCAGCTCCATGAAAATTTCAGAGGAAATCGATGCCCTGTCTGTGATGGGCTTTGACCCCAACCTGTTTCTGGTCATGCCGAGAATGATTGCCGCCATGGTGGTGGTGCCGCTGCTCACGGTATTTTCAAATATCTTTGCCATTGCCGGGGGATTGTTGATAGGTGTCACCGTGCTGAACCTGAGCCCGGCGGCCTATATCAGCCAGACCATTGATTCACTGCCCCTGTTTGAATTGTTCTGGGGGCTTTCCAAGTCGATCATATTTGCCGTCATTATTGCGCTGACCGGATGTTTGCGGGGTTTTCAGGCAAGGGGCGGGGCCTCGGCCGTAGGCAATGCAGCCACCTCCGCAGTGGTGACCAGCATTTTTCTCATAATCCTGTTTGACTCGATTTTTGCCGTGACCCGAAGCTTTTGGTGATAATTTAAAATGAATGCAAAAGACGTTGTGCGGGTGGAAAATCTGGGCGTGGCATACGAACACGAGGTCGTGCTCAGGGATATCAGTTTTTCCGTCCGGGAAAATGAAATCTTTATCATTGTGGGCGGCAGCGGGTCCGGCAAGACCACGCTGATGCGCCACATGGTCGGCCTGGAGTCACCGGCCTCCGGCAGGATCTACATCCGGCAAACCGATATCGCAGAGGCCCCGGAGGAAAACTTTTACCGGAGTTTAAAGCAAATCGGGGTATTGTTCCAGGGCAGCGCCCTGCTGGGCTCCATGACCGTGGCGGAAAACGTGGCACTGCCCATTACCGAGTATGCCGACCTGCCGGCATCCGCACTTGCATCCATTGTGCAGATCAAGCTCTCCACGGTCGGGCTGGAATGCTATGCAGATCACCTGCCCTCGGAAATCAGCGGCGGCATGAAAAAACGCGCCGGGCTTGCGCGGGCCCTGGCATTAAACCCGGACATCCTGTTTTTGGACGAGCCCTCGGCCGGCCTGGACCCGGTCACGGCCGCGGAAATCGACAGCCTGATCCTGCACATCAACCAGAGCCTGGGCACCACCATCATCATCGTCACTCACGACCTGGACAGCATTTTCGCGCTCGGACAGCGGGTCATCATGCTGGACAAGACATCCAAGAACATCATTGCCCACGGCACTCCCGATGATCTGCGAAATCATGATCCCAATCCCGTGGTCCGGCGATTTTTCAGCCGCAAACCGCCGGAGCAATAAAGGAAAGGAGTTCCATGCAGTCGATACGAACCAAGTTTTCCGTAGGATTGTTTGTGATTATCGGCATGTCCGTGGTCATCCTGGCGATTCTGTGGCTGGGCATGTCCGATTACCTCAGGGAAGGCGACAAGTACTCGGCCTACTTTGACGAATCCGTGCAGGGATTGAGCACGGACGCGGCGGTAAAATACCGGGGCGTAAGCGTGGGCCGCGTGGATCAGATCGGCGTGGCGCCCGACGGCCGGCTGGTGGAAATTATTTTCAGTCTGAACAAAAAGCTGCAAAACGCCGAAAACCTGGTTGCGCAGATCAAGTCCGTGGGCATTACGGGCATCATGTTCGTGGAGCTTGAAAGGCAGCCGCCGGGCGAGCCGCTGACAACCCCGGGCCTTGATTTTGAAACCAAGTACCCGGTCGTGGCCACCAAGCCCTCGGACATGAAACAGCTGCTCTCGGATGTCTACGACATCCTCTCCCGGATCAAACAAATCGACATGAAGGGGATCTCAGACCGGATGACCACGATCATGGACAATTTCAACCGGGTCCTCACAGATGCGGAGTTCGAAAAAATCTCCGCCGAGCTGCAGAAAACCATCCGCCGCAGCAACCAGATCCTGGATCCGGATCAATGGAATGAGCTGCACAATTCCGCCAAGACCGCGGTCAATAACCTCGACGGGCTGATCAGTGACACCCGGGAAACCATGAACAACCTGGATACGCAGATTTCCGGCAGCGCTGAGCGTTTCGATTCAGCTGTCAACGAGGTCTACCAGGCCGCAGATACGGCAGAAAACACCTTTGCCTCCGGCGAGCGCTCCCTGGATGCGGCCCAAAGCCAGGCGGCGAAATACGACCGGCGCATGATCCAGATTCTAAAGGAACTCGAATCCGCATCCGACAATCTCAACCGGCTGCTCGAACAGTTAAACCGGCAGCCCTCGCGGATCATTTTCAGCAAACCGCTTCCGGAAAAGTCCATGGAACCGGAACGCAAATAACCGGAGTACGCGCGCAGGGAAAGGAAAGAGCAAAATGAAAAAAGGCATATTCTGCGTTCTGCTGGCAGTCCTTGCCATGATGATCCAGGGATGCGGCGCATTTCAGACACCGTCCAGGCAGGTGGAGCTCTACACCCCGGCCTATCCGGCCCCGGAGGCGGTGAAACCCGACGAAACCCTCCCGACACGCCTGGTGGTAAAGCCTTTCCGGGCCTCGGCGCCGTATCGCACAGACCGGATGGTTTATGCAGACAACGCCTATCGCCGGAATACCTACACGTACCACCGGTGGATTTCCAAGCCGGCGGAAATGGTGGACAGCTTCATTGTCCGCGATATCCGGGCGGCACAGATCGCCGCAGCGGTATGCACCGATGCCTGCCAAAACCCCACCCATATCCTGGAAGGCACGGTGACCGAGTTTTACGAAGATGACAGCCGGGATCCGTGGACTGCGGTGCTGGCGGTTTCCATCACCCTGTCAGAAAAGGCCCCTGCCGCATCAGACGGCCCGGTGCTGCTGCAAAAAACCTACAGTGTACGCAGGGACCTGGAACAAAACAATCCGCTCGGCTTTGCCAAGGCCATGAGCCGGGCCCTGGAAACGGTCTCGGAACGGATGGTGGCCGATATCCAGGAGCGCCTGAAACGGTAGGGTACAGACTTCGGCGGTAGGGGACAGACTTCAAGTCTGTCCCCGGGTGCAACGGATGCGACCCGCAAGAGGGGACAGATCTGAAATCTGTCCCCGTGCCGCGTGCAGCCCTTTAGAAAGTATCCTGCCGGCAGAATTCCTCGATCGCCTTGCGTTTGGGTGCAGACGGCACCTTGGCGGGATAGCCCACCGGAATCAGGGTCACCAGGTCATGGCCTTCGGGCACCTTGAGGACTTCGCCGACCTTGTCATGATCAAACAATCCCATCATCACCGAGCCCAGGCCCGCGGCATGCGCGGCCAGACACACGCTCTGGGCGGCAATGCCCAGATCAAACATAAACCAGTCGCCGAACTTGGTGGTAACCTCGCCCTTGTAATAGCCGGAATCCTTCAGCCGGCCGCACAGGGCCAGCACCACCGGGGCACCGGTAATGGATTTGCGCGCCGGGTTTGTCTTGGGGATCACTTCCTGGACGCGGGCTTTGACATCCGGGTCCTTGATGACCACCACTTCCCAGCACTGGGTATTGGCCCAGGAGGGGCTCCACTGAATCGCCTCGAGCAGGGAACCCAGGACATCTTCGGGTATGGGCTTGTCCTCGAAATTCCGAACGCTGCGCCTTTCCTTGATAACTTTCATTACATCGTCGAGCATAGTTTTCCTCCGCTTTTTTTAAATGTGATTGGCGGTTCAAGCCTGTTCTTTGGCAAGAAACGCCGCGGCCAGTTCCATGTCCGCAGGCGTGGTGATCTTGATATTTTGCCGGCTCCCTTCGATCATGCGCACGGGCCGGCCGATGTGCTCCATCATCGAGGCATCATCTGTACCGGAAAAACCGTCAGCAATAGCCTTGTCAAAGGCCTTTTTGATCAGCTCCCAGCGGAAAGCCTGCGGGGTCTGGGCCAGCCAGATCTCCTCTCTGGCAAGGGTTTCCCGGATCTGGTTTTCCGGCCGCACCCGTTTTACCGTGTCCGAGGCCGGTATCCCGGCAATGCAGGCGCCGAGCTGCTCGGCGCCCCCAATACAGGCTGTGATCAATTCCGGGCCGACAAACGGGCGCACCCCGTCGTGAATCACCACGATCCGCCCGGGTTCGGAAACTGCCAGCAGGCCCTGGTAAACGGAGTCCTGCCGCCGCGCGCCGCCGGCAACCATCCGCAGGTCCGTGCCGCCTTCGACTTCCGGCAGAATCCGGCTGCGGCAGTAATCCATCTCCTTTTCCGGCACCACCAGGAAAATCCCGGCAATCCGCGGATGCCGGACAAAAACCCGGAGCGTGCGCACAAGAATGGGGATATTGCCGAGTTCGAGGAATTGCTTGGAAATGGGGGATTGCATGCGTTTGCCGCATCCGGCGGCCACGATGATTGCATAAGCCATAGATCGCCCCTGGCAGATACGCCGGCCGGTCACCGCAGATAGTTGAGGCTTTTGGGAAGCGAAATTCCCTTGCCCATCCGGTCTTCGCCGTAGTTGACGCCGGCAAGCACTTCGATGTCCTTTAAGGCCCGCACATCGCCTTCAAACACGACTTCTTCGATGCCTTCCTTCTGGATCATTCCCCCGGCCCACTGGATATCGAGCACGGAGCTGGCATCAAACCGATGATCGCCCACCACCAGTTCCACCTGCCCGCCGTATTTCTGCGCCACCTTTGCCACCAGCAGGCTCGGACGGCAGTGAAAGCCCAGGTCCCTGGGAATCGGTACCCGGATGGAACTCTTCTCCACGTTTTCCTTCAGGATTTCCTTGGCAACATCCCGGCCGGAAGCAAAATAGTGATTCACGTAATGCAGCCCGTAGTTGATGGTGCAGTCAAGCAGCCGGTCCGGATCCACGAGTTCGCAAAGGCGTTCGCGAACCTGGCGGTAGATGTTTTTGTATCCCACCTCGATTAAGTGGCGCTCGTAAAAATGCAGCAGGCGCCCCATGATCTGCAGCATGTGGAATATCACGGAGAAATAGGCGCGGAACTGCTTGAGCCGCCGGTTGCCGTAGCGAAAACCGCCGTGGATGACATATGAGTCAAATGAGGACTGCAGGTTGTGGACCAGCATCTCAAATCGCCGGATCTCCACCTCGTTGACCTTGTCGGGCACCAGCGCCTTGAGGCCGTCGCGGTCATAGACCTCGTAGAATTCATAGGTGTCAAAGTCATCTGCAATGGATAGAAACTCGTTTGACACGCGCACGATGTGATCGCGCTGCTGGTCCTTGTCCTCGTCGTAGATGTCGTATTCCAGCATCTCGCCGCTGGAGACCCCCGGGAAATTGTTGGCCTGGTACCCGCCCTCTTCGGGCTCGGGTACTCCCAGCCGCCCGGCTTCGTCTATGATGACAGGGGCCAGGTTGTACAGCGACTTGGTGATAAAGGAAAGCACGATTTGACCGTGTTTTCGGAATTCGTCCTTGGCATCGATATCGTAGAAGACCAGGCGGTTGAGGACATGTTTCTGGGTATATCCGGCAAGACTCAAATGCCGGATGGCCGCGGCAAGCTCCCGGTAAAAATACCAGTCCGCGTTGTTCTTGGCGCCGTGGAAATCCAGGAAGTCCTCGAGCAGGTGAGAGCTGGTGATCAGCTTGGAATACAGGCTCTTGGTAAAGGTGGTCTCCGGGCTTGAACAGGAGCGGATATACAGCAGACAGCGCATGTAGTTGTGCGAATAAAAACGCACCCGCTCTGTAAAAGAGATATCACAAACGCCGTTTTCTGCTTCCATTTCCATATGTATCCTACATCGCGTCGTGCTGTGTCTCGCCGACCACCCGGTCGATCTCCTCGGCCAGGCCCGGCGGCAGGCCTTCGATGTCCACGTTTAAAAATCCCCGGACAATCGTGGACACAGCGGTTTCCTCATCAAGACCCCGGGCCATGAGGTACTCGATTTCCTTTTGATCAATCTTGCCCACGGCAGCCTCGTGGGACATGTCAATGCCGGGCACCCGGCCCATGAGTTCGGGGATGGCATGCATGATCCCTTCTTTTAAAATCAGCCCCTTGCACTCCAGGTGACCCTTGACGCCCTCGACCTTGCCGTCCATCTCGCCGCGGGCAATAATGGTGCCTCCGGTCGTAATGGCCCGGGAAATGATCTCCGCACGGGCGCCGGGCCGGGAAAGCACCACCTTGGATCCCACGTCAAGTTCGCAGCCCGGGGGTGCCACCAGGATGCTGTTAAACCGGGCCACACTGTCCTTGCCCTCCAGGTAGGTCACCGGATACATCTGCAGCGAACCCACCGGGCGCAGGGAGATATAATTGGAAACCACGGTGCCCCCGTCCTCCACGTGAATTACGGATCGCGGCCGGACCTCGATCTCATCTCCCCAGTGATGGATCATGGTGAAATGCAGGGTGGCGTTCTTCTTGACATAGAACTCCGAAATTCCCACGTGCAGGCCGGTGCGCAGGTGCGGGGCGGTTGCACAGCCGGTGATAATATGCATCTCCGAGTCTTGTTCGGCGATCACGATATTGTGGACATGCTGGGACAGGCCCTCTTCGGATATGTAAAGACAGGACTGGACCGGATCCTCGAGCCTGGCCCCTGCATAGGAGCGGATAAAATATCCCTCGTGGGGCATTTCATGCGCCATTTTCGTAAACTCGTCCTTATCCGGGGAAATCAGGCGCCACACGTAATCGGAAAGCCATTCATGCTTGTTTAAGGCATCCGAGATGCCCATGATTTCCACCTGCTGGTTTTTGCAGCCCGAATGCACCACAGAGCAGTCCTTCTGGATGAAGGTGCCGGCCCGGTTTTCCTCGCTGACATCCACCCCGATATTGAGCCATTGCTTTGCCTCCTCGGGATCCACGTTGCTGAGCTGCTCCAGGTATTTGTGGGGATCGGCCGAATCCCGGTACTTTTTTTCCGAATTGTCCTGCATATCGCCGTTATTCTCCCGGTCTAGCTTGCGCATCGAAAGCATTCCTCATATCCGTATTCCCGGATCCACTTGAGTATCTCCCGGGCGTTTCGGGCGCAGCACAGTACGCCGTCATACAGGACATGCCCTTTTTCCGCGGTGATATAATCCAGGATATGCCCGGTGTGGGTAATGACCAGGGCGGATTTTGTCCCCTTCCTGCGATGGGGGGGTGCGTCCGGATTTTTCGGATACCGTACGCCCCGCTCCAGCAGTTCATTGATGATATCGCCCAGCAGTACAACGTTTTCCAGGTCCACTCCGGATTCGGGCTCGTCGAGCAGCACCAGCTCCGGTGCCTGGGCCAGGAGCTGCAGCATTTCCGAGCGTTTCATCTCGCCCCCGGAAAAGTTCAGGTTCAGATCCCGCTCCAGGAATCGCTCAAAATCCGCCTTTTTTGCCAGGCCCCGGACGTCCACGCCGCGCTGGCCGGCGCACAGGGAAACCATGTCCCGGGTTTTCAGGCCGCTGATGGCCGGCGGACGCTGAAATGCCACGCCGATTCCCAGGCGTGCCCTTTCGTGGATGGGCATGCGGGTAATATCCTGATCCTTGTAGTAAATGCGCCCCTGGGTGACGCGATAGCCGGAAAACCCCATGATGGTCATCATCAGGGTGGATTTTCCCGAACCATTCGGCCCGAAAAGGATATGGGTCTCTCCTGCCGGAATTTCCAGGTTGATCCGGTTTAACACGGTTTGCCCTTCAACCTCCACGACCAGATCTTCTATTTTCAGCATGACCGAAACCTTTAGCGTCTGTTTATCCGCAGTTCTTTTTGTCGGGAGATTTCCAGATCCCACCACTTAAATTCGAAGCACGAAATCCGAAATACGAAACAAATTCGAATTCTCGAATACCAAATTACCAAAACACCGGTCGGCCGGACTGTCAACGGAATCTTTCCGGAAATGATCAATTCCGTTTTATTTCGAATTTCGATATTCGGATTTCGAATTTCATTGTTTGCGGTCGACGGAACCCGTAAGCCGAATTCTGTTCCCGCACCGGGTTGCCCCGGGTGCAGGCAACGATCATTCATCTGCGGGTGTCGGTTGCCCGGCACCTCCAGCGACCTACCCGGGAGCTTAGGGCGGGCCACCCTCAAGCGCTCCCCTATTCGGTCTTGCACCGGGTGGGGTTTGCATAGCTTCCCCGGTCGCCCGGGGAACTGGTGCGCTCTTACCGCACCGTTTCACCCTTACCCGGCACTCAATAAATCCGAAGTCCCGTTCGAAGAAACCCGGAAACATGCGCGCTTATTGAATGCCGGGCGGTCTGCTCTCTGCTGCACTTTCCTTCGCGTTTCCGCGACTCCGGGTTACGGAGCACCCTGCCCTGCGGTGTTCGGACTTTCCTCCGGTACGCACTGCGTACCAGCGATCATTTGGGTTCCGCCGGCCGCATTTTCATTATAAAACATAAATCAAGCGATGGCAATGCGGACACATCCGCAATTCATTTTCCCGCTGAAGCTCGTTGTACATCTGGGGTGGAATGTTTAAGTAGCACCCCTTGCAAACAGCGTTCTCCACGGGTGCAATCGCCACGCCGCCGCAGCGTTTCCTGAGCTGCCGATACTGACGCACCAGATCGGCATCGAGCTGCTCCTCGATAGCGGCCGAAGCCTGGGTCAACCGGTCTATCCGGTCCTGCAGATCCCGGGCCGTGTTTTCCAGTTCCTGCTGCTGCGCCTCGATGCGCTCCTTTTCTTCTGCATGCGCCTGCTGCTTTGCCGCCAGGTCCTTTTCCGCGGCATCAATTTCGTCCAGGCACTGCAAAGAGGCATCCTCTATGCGCGAGTTGGTGCTGCGAATATCGTCGATTTCCTTTAGCAGGGACTGGTAGTCACGATTGGTTTTCACGGAATTCAGTTGTGCCTGGCGTTTTTTGATCCTGGACTGGTTAAGCTCCAGCTCGTTTTCCCGGGCCCGGTAGTTTTTCTTAAGCGCCGCGATTTCCTCCTGCTTTTGCTGCACCTGCTGTTCATATGCACGCAGGCTCTCTTCGAGTTCCGCCTTTTTCCCGGGAATCCGGTCGCGTTCAGCCTGCAGGCGCTCCTGCTGGCGCTCGTTGTCCTGGAGTGTCACCAGCAGATCCAGTTGCTGTCTTGATATCGATATCATCGTTTACCCGGCCTGATATTGCAGCCGACGAAACTTGCGGCCGTCAGCGCATGGTTATAAGTAGTTGAAAGGATCGGATTCGCCTTGCCACGCAGTAACCCGGACATCGGCGCCGGCCTTTTGGCAGGCGGCTTCCAGCCGCTTTGCCAGCACCGGCACGATCAGCCGTTCCGATGCAAAGTGACCGATATCAATCATGGCCCGACCCGCCTCGCAGATATTCACCGCGTCATGGTATCGCAGGTCTCCGCTGATCAGTGCCTGGGCCTCGCTTGCCAGAAAATCGCTGATCACGCCGCCGCCGCCTCCGGAACAAACTGCCACACGTTGGATTTCCATCTCACCGGGCCCTGAAAACCGCACCGAATCCAGTCCGAGTGCTTCCTTCATGTCCCCTGCCAGTGCCGACAGCTCCCTGGGGGGATCAACGCTGGCGATCCTGCCCAGGCCTTGTGAAGCCGGCGGTGCATCCACGGGATATACGTCATAAGCCATGGTTTCATAAGGGTGATGCGCCTGGATGTGCCGGATGACCTGCTGGAGGTCTGTTCCGGCCACATTGGTTTCCATGCGCACCTCGGCGACCTCGGAGAGCTCGCCCGGGGTGCCGTCATAAGGGTCCGCCCCTGCTCCGGGCATGAACGTTCCCCGTCCCGGGCTTCGAAACGTGCAGCAGGAATAATTGCCGATAACTCCGGCAGGGCTCTGGCAGACCGCCTGGATCATGGCAGCGGTATGGCTTTCGGGCACGAAAAAAACCAGCTTGTACTGTGCTTCGGCCCTTACCGGACACAGCGGTGCAAAGGGCTTGACACCGATTTTCCCGCAAAGTACGTCATTGACACCGCCCCCGGCGCTGTCAAGATTGGTGTGGGCGGCAAACACGGCCACCCGGTCACGTGCTGCCCGCTCAATAATGGCGCCCGTGGGGGAACTGACGTTGATGGTTTTCAGGGGCTTGAATATCAGGGGATGATGCGTGATGAGCATGTCCGCGCCGGCTTCGCACGCGGCGCTGAGTGCGGCAACAGTGGGTTCGAGCGCGACAAAAACGTGCTTGACCGGCCACCGGGGATCACCGAACTGCAGGCCTGCATTGTCCCAGTCCTCGGCCAGGTGCGCAGGTGCAATCTCGGCCATAATCGCCATGATATCTGATACCTTCATTGATACCGCCTCTGTCACTTCCTGTTCGCCCATAATAAAAAAGGCGTGGGGCAGTTTCCGCCCACGCCTTTTTTGCTTATGCTTTTTTGATACCGGTATGTCATTTGTGCCATTCTTTTGATATGGGCCCACCAGGATTCGAACCTGGGACCGACCGGTTATGAGCCGGTGGCTCTTCCAACTGAGCTATGGGCCCGCAATATAAGCTGTGATCCGATTGCCTGCAAAGGATGCAAAATGTTTTGTTTACCTAACGGCTCGCCTGTTTTTTGTCAAGGGCATATTCAACAGCACCCGGCTTATTATGAGGATTCAGTAAAATACTTGAGCTTGCGGCTCCGGGTGGGATGCCGCAGCTTGCGAAGCGCCTTGGCCTCGATCTGGCGGATGCGCTCCCGGGTGACATCAAAATCGTTGCCCACCTCTTCAAGCGTGTGATCGGATTTCTCGCCGATGCCAAAGCGCATGCGCAGCACTTTTTCCTCGCGCGGGGTCAGGGTTGCCAGCACCTTGCGGGTCTGCTCGGAAAGATTAAGATTTATGGCCGCCTCAGAGGGGGACATAAACGTCTTGTCCTCTATGAAATCACCCAGGTGGCTGTCATCCTCCTCGCCGATCGGGGTTTCCAGAGAAATTGGCTCCCGGGCGATGCGCAGGACCTTGCGCACCTTGTCGATGGGAACCTCCATTTTCTCGGCGATCTCCTCGGGCGTGGGCTCCCGGCCGATTTCCTGGACAAGATAGCGCGACGTGCGGATCAACTTGTTGATCGTTTCGATCATGTGCACCGGAATCCGGATGGTGCGCGCCTGGTCTGCAATGGCCCGTGTGATGGCCTGGCGGATCCACCAGGTCGCATACGTGGAAAACTTGTAACCGCGCCGGTACTCGAACTTGTCCACTGCCTTCATCAGGCCGATGTTGCCCTCCTGGATGAGATCCAGAAACTGCAGGCCGCGGTTGGTGTATTTTTTGGCAATGCTGACCACCAGGCGCAGGTTGGCCTGGACCAGCTCGCCCTTGGCGTCCTTGGCCCGCTGGTGGCCTTCTTCAATCCGGGCCATGATGCGCTTTAAGCTGCGGGCCGAAGCCTTGATCTCGCGCTCCCGGATCTCGATCTGTGTGTGGAGCTTTTTTAGGTCCTCGTAGAGGCGCTCGACCTCCGCCGGTTTGTATCCCGAGCAGGTGCAACCCCACTTGATAAACCCCTTATCGGTTTCCAGGCGTTCGCGCACCTCTGAGACCGGTGCATTAAAGGCGGCTGCGCATTCGCAGAACACCTTGTGGGTGGTGTCAAACCATTCCACCTGCTCGGCGATCTTTCGCTCGATCTCCTCAATGACGTCGCTTTCCAGGCGCCATTCCTTGAACATCTCAAAGATCTTGCGGTTGCGCCTGCGGATGGAACGGGTCACGCGCCGCTGTTCATCGGGGTCCATGGATTCGTTAAACAGGCGCTCCCGCAGTTGATGATTTTCCGCGTCAATGCTTTTGATGGTATCAATGGTTTCGAGAAATTTTTCGATCTGGAGCGATTCGTCCACGATGGTATCACCCTCGTCGATGTCTCGCAGCACATGCTTGGGCCGCAGCGTGCCGGCCGAAATCTGGTCGCCGAGGTTGATGATACTGTCAACACCCAGGGTGGTTTCCATCATGGCCTTTAACACGTCCTGCTCGCCGGCCTCGATCTTCTTGGCGATCTCGATTTCGCCCTCGCGCGAAAGCAGGGTGACCATGCCCATTTCCCGCAGATACATCTTGACCGGGTCATTGACCGACCGGAAGTTGGCGGATTCATCGATTTCCGCGGATTCGCCCAGCGCTTCCTCGTCTTTTTTGGCGTCCGTGGAAACCTGCTGCTTTTTTTTCTCAACCACCTCAATGTCCATATCATCAAACCACATCAGCGTCTCATCAATCTGCTCCGGGGACATCATTTCTTCGGGCAGTACTTCACTGATCTGGTCATAGGTAAGGTAGCCCTGCTCCTTGCCCTTGGAAATGAGCTCATTGAATTTTTCCTTTTGCACCTTTTTGGCTTCATCCCCGTTTGTTGCGGATTGTTTCGCCATAAACGCAAGCCTCCTGATATTATAATCATTTAACAGATCGGCAGCTCTGCGCGCCTATCCCCGCTCGACCGCCTGTTTTTGTTTTTTGCTCAGCAGCTTCATGAGCAACTCGTGATCGTTGCTCTTCTCAGCCGCCCGGATCTGCTGAAGCAAATCCGTCTGCTTGCGCTGCCTGCACCCGATGAACTGGGAAAGCAGCAGGGAGCAGCTTTCCTGCGCCCAGCAGACCTCCTCCATCATCAGCGAGGCAAGCAGTTGCCGATGCTTTTCATCCTTGACCGAATTAAACAGGTCGGATGCCGTGCCGGCCTCCTGCTCCATCACCCGGCAGATCCATTCCGCGAGCTCTCGCAGCTGCGCATCCTCGAAATACGCCAGGACCTCGCGCTGTCTGATTTCGGCAATGACTTCCGGATTCTGGAGCATCATGGCCACCACCTGCTTTTCCAGGCGGTCGGCCGGGATCTGCTGCGCATCGGCACTCTGCGGTGCATCCCCTGCACCCGAACCCGAAGCCCCGGGGGCACGCTCGGAACGGGCCGAAGCCTTCATCCGGTTTTCCCGCACTTTTTCCAGCACTGCGGCCTCATCCACACCGATACTTTCGGCCAGGTGGCGGACATAAAGCGATCGGGCCACCGAATCCGCAATTTCGGCCAATACCGGCGCAATTTCCCCGATGATCCGGACCTTTCCTTCCACTGTCAGACCGTGGGCGGCAATGGCATTGTCAATCAGGAATCCAAACAGGCTCGGCGCGGATTGGGCCAGCTTGTCAAAGGCCTCGGAACCTTGTTCAAACAGATAGGAATCCGGATCATAGCCCTGGGGAAGCAATACCACGGCGGCTTCCATGGATTCCTCCAGAAAAGCGCCGATGGTCCGTTTTGCCGCGTTAATCCCGGCCTCATCGGAGTCAAACACCAGATACGCCCTTTTATCCCCGGAGCCCGCGGCCCGGCTGAGCCTGCGGATATGATCGCGGGTCAGGGCCGTGCCAAGCGTGGCCACGGAATTTTTCAATCCATGCTGGTGCATGGCAAGCAGATCAAAATAGCCCTCGACAATGAAAACGCAGCCCCGGCTGCGGCATGTTTCCCGGGCGGCATGGATGCCGTAGAGGGTGCGTCCCTTGTGGTATACCGGTGTTTCCGGTGAATTGAGGTACTTGGGCTTGGCATCATCCATGACCCGGCCGCCGAATGCCACCACCTGGCCGGTAACATCCACGATGGGAAAGATGATGCGGTTTCTGAAGCGGTCGTAATACCCCCGCTGCTTTTTGGGAACAATCAGACCGGCTTTTTCCGCCGTTTCCAGGGGAACCCGGGATTTGCGCAGAAACCGGATCAGATTGTCCCAGCCGGGCGGTGCAAAGCCCAGGCTGAACTGTTCGATCATCTCGCGGTTCATTTTCCGCTGCTTTAAATACTGCCGGGCCGCTGTTCCCTTGGGGTCCTTGAGCAGCATATCCCTGTAAAACGCCATCACCCTGCGATTTAGGGCCAGCAGGTGCTCCCGCTCGGAGACCTGCTTTCTCTGCTGCGGGGACATGTCCTTTTCCGGCATGGCAATGCCGTATTGCCGGGCCACGGCCTGGACGGCTTCCGGAAAAGTGATCCCGTCATATTTCATCAGGAAATTAAAGATATCCCCGCCGACCCCGCACCCGAAGCAATGGAAAATCTGCTTGCTCGCGCTGACCGTAAAAGAAGGGGTCTTTTCCGCGTGAAACGGGCACAATCCCACGAAATCCTTGCCCGCCTTTTTCAAAAACACCCGCGCGGAAATCATATCCACGATATCTGCGGCATTCCGGATTTCGGCAAGCTTGTCATCTGATATATGCAGGGCCAACCCGCGCACTCCCCCTGTTATCGGCGTCTGTATTATTAAAAAATTCGGGCAGGAAAAAATCGGATTTGCTCAATGGATATCCATTTCTTACCAAATTTGAATAAAAATAAGAGCTTGTCCCACAGTTGTCAACCCATTGAATTACGAGAGCATCAATTTTTATTCAGGAATTTGTCTTCTGCAAAAACGCGACTGCAGACTGTAAATCCAGGGAGCCGTCGTAAATCGCCCGACCCGTGATCACGCCGACCACGCCGTCGGGCTCCAGATCGGCCAGCCGCTTGATATCTTCCAGGCTGGACACGCCGCCCGAGGCCACCACCGGAATGTTGATTGCCCGGGCAAATTCCCGGATCGCGGGAATATTTGGGCCGGTCTGCATGCCGTCGCGTTCAATATCGGTAAAGTTGATGGCCGCCACCCCGGAATCCTCAAACTGCCGGGCCAGATCCGCGGCAGGCATTTCCGTGGTCTGCGTCCATCCCTCAATTGCCACCCGGCCGTTTCTGGCGTCAATGGCCAGCACGATCCGGCCGGGATATTTTTTACAGGCAGCCTTGACCATGTCCGGATCGTATATGGCCACGCTGCCGATAACCGCACGCGCAACTCCCCGGTCCAGGTACATGTCCAGGGTTCCCGCATCCCGGATGCCGCCGCCGACCTGAACGGGCACCCCGCCTGCGGCCTCCACGATCCGGCCGATGGCCTCCAGGTTCCCGGGACGCTTTTCCACGGCACCGTCAAGGTCCACCACGTGGATCAATTCAGCGCCGGCCCGGATCCACTTTTCTGCCATGGATGCCGGGTCATCGGAAAACACGGTTTCCCGGTCCATCTCTCCCTGGAGCAGGCGGACGCACTTTCCGCCCTTTATGTCAATGGCCGGAATGACGATCATTTATCTTTCTTTCCGCATCAAGCCTGCCTACAACGTCCCCTTGGTGGACTGCACACCGGCAATCCGGCTGTCAATGGAAGTTGCCTGGTCCAGCGCCCGGGCAAAGGATTTGAATACGGCTTCTGTGACATGGTGATCATTTTCACCGTAGCGCACCCGGATATGCAGGTTTATGCCCCCGCTGTTGACCGCAGCCCGGAAAAACTCCCGGGCCAGGTGGGCATTGAAGCCCTGCGACGGCTGAAGCGTGGCCGGCAGATCGTATACCAGGTACGGGCGTCCGGACAAATCCAGCGCCACTTCGGCAATGGCGTCATCCATGGGAGTCACGGCATAGCCGTAGCGGACGATTCCCTTTTTGTCCCCCGCGGCCCGGCTGATCAAATCGCCCAGCACAATCCCGGTGTCCTCGACCGTATGGTGGAAATCCACGTCAATATCGCCCCGGGCCTGGATCTGGAAGTCAAAAAGCCCGTGGACTGCAAACAGCGTGAGCATGTGATCAAAGTAGGGGATCTCGGTGGCGATCTGAGAGCTTCCGGTGCCGTCAATATCGAGACTGGCGGTAATACTTGTTTCGCGGGTGTTGCGCTCGCATTCTGCAAACCTGGCCATTGAGCCGTCCTTTACGCCTTGTTTCCGCATGCATCACACCGCAGCCGGGACCCCGCCGAACCCGATGTTTTCGCGCAAAAGGGATCTCTGCAGACAGGCATCATTACGGGATATCGGATTTGGTGGAGATGAGGGGGATCGAACCCCTGACCTCGGCGTTGCGAACGCCGCGCTCTCCCGGCTGAGCTACATCCCCACGTAAATTTTAACCTAAACTATATACCAATCCAGCGGGCCAGGGTCAAATAAAAAATTATAAAAATCGACCCTTGCAAATTACAGCGCACCAGACTTGCCGATACACGGGGAGGCAGAAAGGTTTCGGCCGCCTACCAGGGTCCCCGGATGCCGGGGCGGGTGAGCACGAAATCGTAGCGGACCGGGTCCTCGGGCACCAGCCGGGCAAAACCGGCGGTGATTTCCAGTGCGGTCTTCAAATCGGCCCGGCGCCGCCCGGTAAGCCCCAGCCCGCAGCAGGCGCGGTACATGTGGGTATCCAGCGGGACCACAAGCTTTGCCGCAGACATGCGATCCCATCCTCCCGGATCCACCGCATCGCAGCGCACCATCCAGCGCAAAAACAGAAACAGGCGCTTGCACGCGCTGCCCTTGGCGGGAGAAGCCAGCAAATGCCCAGGATCCTCGGGCGCATAAGAACGAAGGTTTTCAATAAAAGCGCTTAACGCCGGCACATACGTTTCATCCGCATCCGAGGCCGCCTGCGCGAAGGCTTCCTGCAGGCTTCCGTATTCATGGATCACGCCCTTTATACCGGCAAGCATGGCCGCCATATGCCGGCCCGCGGCAAACCGGTGCACAAAACCGGCATAATCGGCATACAGGCCATGCACATCCCGCTCTACCAGATAGCTCCGGGGGGAATCCCCCATTTGCCCGAGTGCGGCATAAACGCTTTTTAAAATCTGCCCCACGTTGCCGTATGCCAGGGCGGCGGCAACAAAGGCCGCAATCTCCCGGTCCTGCACGGATGCATATCCGTAGACGCACTCCAGCGGGTCCGGGTGCACGTACTTGCGCCGGTTATAGATACGGTAAAGGTTCTCCAGGTGTTTAAAATCCACGGCAGCAACAAAATCCCTCACGGCTGCGGGGGCTTTTACTCAAAGGCCGGCCCCGGCTTTATGCCGAAAAATTTCAGGATCCTTGCCAGTGGACAGAACCCGGAAAAAGACGCCTGGGCCATGTTGGCGCCCACAAACAGGGTCAAAAGCAGCCACCAGGCGCTGTGCGCCCACCACAGCAGCAGCGAGATCAGGATCATAATCCCGGCAAACCGGAATACGAGCTTATCGATATTCATGCCATAACCTCCTTTAGGAAAATAAATTCGAAATCCGAATTTCGAATTTCTTGTTATTACCGTATTTTGGCCCGATAAAGCAACAGGCTGTTTGTCACCACCGAAATACTGGTAAGCGACATGGCCAGGGCCGCCAGGATGGGATGGAGCTGGCGCAGCAGCATGGGCAGCGATTCAAACGGGTTTAGCACGCCTGCGGCCACCGGAATGAGTACCACGTTGTAGCAGAACGCCCAGAACAGGTTCTGGCGGACCGTACGCATGGTTTTCCGGCTGATCTCCAGCGCCCGGATCACCCCGTGAAGACTGCCGCTGGAAAGCACCACGTCCCCGGTTTCAATGGCCACATCCGTGCCCGACCCGATGGCAAAGCCCACATCCGCCTGGGCCAGCGCCGGGGCGTCATTGATGCCGTCTCCGACCATGCCGACCCGGCTGCCCTCGGCCTGCACGGATTTAACCTTGGCCGCCTTTTCATCCGGCCGGATTTCGGCCATGACCTCGTCAATGCCGAGCGCGTCTGCAATTGCCCGTGCAGTGGCCCGGTTGTCTCCGGTGAGCATCACCACGCTCAAGCCGTAATCATGCAAGGCGTCCACCACTTCCCGGGCCTCGGGTTTCAGGGTGTCTGCCACCGCGATCAGGCCCAGGGGCCGGTTTTCATCTGCCACCATGACCACGGTTTTGCCCTTGTTCTGCAAATCCCGGATCGCCCCGTCCAGGGGTGTTACGTCAATTCCCTGGTCTGCAAGCCACCCGGCCTTGCCCACCTTGACAGTCTGCCCCCCGAGCTCGGCGCTCACGCCGTCGCCGCCCGAAGCCTTGAAACCCGAAACCTGATCAATGGTCAGCTCCCGCCTGGAAGCTTCCCGGACCACGGCCTGGCCGATGGGATGCTCGGATCCCTTCTCCACTGCAGCAGCCACGGCCAGGACGCGGTCCGCATCGATGTCCCCGGCAACCACGTCAGTGACCTCCGGCTGGCCGGCGGTCAGGGTGCCGGTCTTGTCCAGCAAAATGGTATCGATCTTTTCGGCAACTTCCAGTGCCTCGCCGCCCTTGAACAACACGCCGGATTCCGCGCCTTTTCCCGTTCCGGCCATGACCGCCGTGGGCGTGGCCAGCCCCAGGGCACAGGGACAGGCGATGACCAGCACGGAAACCAGCCGGATCATGGAAGGTACAAAATCCGCGGTAAGCACCATCCAGATCGCAAACGTTGCCAGGGCCGCGGCAATCACGACAGGCACAAACACTGCGGCCACCCGGTCGGCAACCGCCTGTATGGGCGGCCGGCTGCCCTGGGCGTCCTGGACCATGCGGATGATCTGTGCCAGGGCGGTATCCTTTCCCACGCGGGTGGCCTCGAATGCCAGCATGCCGTCAATATTGATGGTGCCGCCGGTGACCGTATCCCCCGGCTTTTTGGCCACCGGCACGGACTCGCCGGTAAGCATGGACTCGTCCACCGAAGACTGTCCTTCGGCCACAATACCGTCCACCGCGATGCGCTGGCCGGGCCGCACCAGCAGACGCCAGCCTTTTTCCACCTGCTTGACCGGAACCTCTCTTTCCGCCCCGTTTTCAACCACCACGGCGGTATCGGGCCGCAGGCCGATGAGCTTTCGCACCGCCCCGCCGGTCTTGCGCTTGCTGCGGGTCTCAAGGAGCTTGCCGAACTTGATCAGGGTGATAATCACGGCCGCGGTTTCAAAATAGAGGTGATCGCCGAGCACCGGAAACAGCAGCACTGCCAGGGAGTAGAAATAGGCCACCGAGGAGCCCATGGCCACAAGCACGTCCATGTTGGCCCCGCGGTTTGCCAGGCTTCGCGCCCCGCTGGTGTAGTAGTCCCACCCGGTGTAAAACTGCACCGGGCTGGCCAGAACCAGAAACAGCCAGTTTACCCACAGGGCATGAGCCCACGGGCCCAGCAGTCCGAAGTCCCGCCCCATGGAAAGCACAAACAGCGGCAGAGTGAAGATCAGGCCGACAATGAACTTGCGGGTCTGCTCCCGGACCTCGGCATCCCGGGCCGCGGCTTCGGCATCTTCTTGCCCCCCGGCTTCTTCATCCGGGATGATGGCATGATATCCGGCCTTATCCACGGCCCCGGCAATGGTCTCCAGGTCCGTGACAGAGGGAATGTATTCCACCCGGGCCCGCTCGGCGCCGAAGTTCACGGATGCCGAAACCACGCCCGGGGTCTTTTTGTTCAAGGCACGCTCGATGTTGCGCGCGCAGTTGTCACAGGTCATGCCCGTGACCGGCAGCTCCGTCTGCCGGGTGGCCACGCCGTATCCGGCTTTCTGTACCTGCCCGACGATGTCATCGAGACTCAACCGGCCGGCATCGTAATCCACGTTTAACTGCTCTGCGCCGAAGTTGACTTCCGCCGAGCGGATGCCGGAGAGCTTGCGCACGCTGCGCTCGATATTGGCCGCGCAGTTGGCACACGTCATGCCCGTGACCGGCAGCCGCTGCTGATTGCCGGATTTCTCCTGGCCCCCGGGTGCTTCCGCGTCGGGTTTCTGATTTTCTGCGTTCTGCTCTGCCACGGATCTCTCCCTTTTGCCCTACTCTGCGGGGTAATTGATCTCCTTTAGCTTTTTTCGGATCTGATCCAGGTCTGCCGGGGCCTCATAGTCCACGGTGACCTGTTTGCTATTTTCATCGCCCTGCACGGACTTAACACCCCGGATCTCGGAGAGTTCGTTTTTAATGGTCATTACGCAGTGTCCGCAGGAAATATTGGGAATCTTCATATTTTTCGTTTCCATGAGAGCACCTCCCTTGAAGTTCTTCCGAAGTGCAAACAAGCCTTCGGCGTTTTACCAGAAACTGTCGCAATCCCCGTGCCTGTGGCTATTTCCGGAATTCCGCGGCCAGGGCTGCGCCCAGCTCCGAATAAGTAAAATCAAATCCGGCATCGCGCAGCCGCCCGGGAATGGCGCGCTGAGAGTTTAGCATCATCGCCCCGAGTTCTCCGAGGGCGGCCTTTAACGCAAAACCGGGCACCCGGAGCACGGACGGACGGTTGAGTGCACCGGCCAGAATTTTCGAAAAATCCTTGTTTCTCACGGGATTGGGAGCGGCAAAATTCACCGGACCGGAAATGGTCTGGTTTTCAATCACAAAATGCATGGCCCGCACCAGGTCCCGAATATGGATCCATGGCATCCAGTGGGTGCCGTCGCCCATCGGGCCGCCGAGAAAGAATTTGAAAGCCGGCAGCATGGTCCCCAGCGCCCCGCCGTCTCTGGCCATTACCAGGGCAAATCGCGGCAGCACAACCCGGTCCCCCTTTTTTTCCGCGGCAAGTGCGGTGTTTTCCCAGTCCATGCTGAGCCGGGCCAGAAAATCGTCTCCTGCGGGCGCGTTTTCATCCAGCACGTCATCACCCCGGTCCCCGTAATACCCCACCGCAGAGGTGCTGCACAGCACCTGGGGACGGTGCTCGGAAAGCCCGTTTACCATGTTGCGCGTGGTTTGAATCCGGCTGTCATAAAGCGCCTGCTTGTACTTTTCCGTCCACCTGGAAAAAATGTTTTTGCCGGCCAGATTTATCACCGCATCCGCCCTGGCCACGGAGTCCTGCCACCGGCCGGGTTTGGTTGTATCGCCCTGGATGTATTCAAAATTATGATAATTCAATCCGGCCGGGACCGGGTTGCGGTCCACACCGGTAACCCGGTGGCCCCTGTCGGTGAAAAACGGTATCATATGCCCGGCAACAAATCCGGCCGCCCCTGTGATCAGAATCTTCATGACCGCCTCCGTGCCTACGGCACAATCACCACCGCCGCGTTTTTCACCCCATGGAGCACTTTCTGGGCCACGCTGCCGAACAGAAAATCCTGGAGCCCGGAGATGCCTCTTTTGCCGATAACCACGGCATCATAACCCGTTTCCGCCTCCCTGATGATATCCTTTGCCACGCTAGCAGCGCGCTGCTGGGTCTTGACCCGGACCTGGTCTGCACCAAAACCGCAATTGACAAGGGAATTGCGGGCGGACTGAATCGCGGTTTCGATCAATTCACGCTTTTTGTCCTCCAGGCTGCAGAAGGCCTGCTGTTCGGACTTGAAATACGGGGTCAGTTCCGGGCTGTTCATGGAACAAAGGGCCTGGGTATCCTCGAGCACGCTGAAAAGCATAACAGCGGTATCCCGGGCAAAGTATTCGGCCACGAAATTCACGGAACGCATGGCGTTTTCTGAATCGTCAAATGCAACCAACACGTTTTTTGCCATTTATACCTCCTCGTCTATTAAAATTAATCAGCAACTCCTGGCTGTTACGCGTCCCGGATCAGGGACTGCACCCTTTGCCGGTCATATTCCTGCCCCAGCAGCACTCCGGCATCCAACCGGGAGATGCGCCGGGTAAAAGGCACTGTTTCCTTCCGGTAAATCAGGCCCGTGGGAATGCGATCTCCCTCGGGGTAGGCATATTTCATGGCCGCCTGCAGATCCCCGGGCTGATGTCCGTTCTCATTGATATCAAATACCCGCTGCCGGTACCAGTCATAGGTATTGACATGGTTAAACGACACGCACACCTGAAAAATGTCAATCAAGCTGAAACCCGGGTATTGCACTGCCTGCCGGATCAAGCCGGCGAGTTGATCCTTGCTTCCGCAATACCCCCGGGCCACGAACCCCGCGCCCTGGGAAAGGGCCAGGGCAACCGGATTCATGGGATCGCTTCTGGCGCCTTCGGGCTGGATCCGGGTGACAAATCCCCGGTCCGAAGTCGGCGAGGCCTGCCCCTTGGTCAGGCCATAGACCCGGTTGTCGTGGACCAGCAGGGTAACGTCGATGTTGCGGCGGATTGCGGCCAGGAAATGGTTCCCGCCCTCGCCGTAACAGTCGCCGTCGCCCATGTTGACCAGCACGGGGATATTATGGTTGGCAATTTTGGCCCCGGTGGCCACCGCAAGCGCCCGTCCGTGCAGGCCGTGAAAAAAGTTGCACTTCAGAAAATGGGGCGTTTTGGCTGCCTGGCCGATGCCGGATACGAGAAGCACCTTTTCCGGCGGCAGATCCAGGGCGGCCAGGGCGTTTTTCATGGCGTTGACAATCCCGAAATTGCCGCAGCCCGGGCACCACTTGTTTTCAAAATCGCATTGATAATCAGCGGCATCCACCATTTATGAAACCTCCTCGTAGGCCTTTACCCTGTCGGCGATCTCCTTTGGGAAAAACGGCCGGCCGTCATATTTTAACACCGCCTGAGCAAATTCCCGGCCCGTGCGTTCCCGGATCAGCCATCCCAGTTGGGCCGTTGCGTTCTGCTCAACCATGTAAAAACGTCGGCATTGGTCCAGGATTTCGGTAACTTCTGCTTCCGGAAACGGCCAGATATCGGTAAAGCAGACCGCGCCGGCATCAACGCCCGCGGCCCGGAGCATTTCCACGCTCTCCAGGATCATGCCGCAAGTCGAGCCCCAGCCCACGAGCAGCACCCGGCTGTCCGGGTAAGCGGTTTGCGGGGCGCGCACTTCTTTTTGCATGCCGTCAATCTTTCGGTGGCGCTTGTCCATCTGCCCGATGCGATCGGAGATGCGCTCACTGAGATGTCCGTCCTCCTGGTGCTCGTTTCCGGTGGCCATCACCAGCGCCCTGCCGTTGCACGGCAGGGCCCGGGGCGAGACACCCGAATCCGTGAAGGCAAACCGCTTGTATGCCGCGGGGTCTTCCATGTCCGCATCCCCGACAATATGCCGGTCAACGTGTTCGGGCACTTCCAGGGCCCCCTCTGCGATGCCCAGGGAATCGTTGAAATACTGATCCGTGGCCACAATCACCGGGACCTGGTACTTGTCGGCCAGCGCAAATGCGCGCACCATGGTTTCAAAGGCCGATTCCAGGCTGCCCGGGGCCAGGAGGAACCGCGGGAAATCGTCCTGGGCCGCGTGAAGCATAAAGCGAAGATCCGCCTGGGCCGTGCGGGTGGGCAGCCCGGTTGCCGGCCCGGGACGCTGGGCATTAATTATCACGATGGGCGTTTCCGTCATGCCGGCAAGGCCCAGGCCTTCGCTCATCAGGGCAAACCCGCCGCCGGAAGTGGCTGTCATGGCGCGCGCGCCGGCAAAAGATGCCCCGATGACCATGTTGACCGCAGCAATTTCGCCTTCGGCCTGTTCAACCACCAAGGGCAGCTGCGACTCGAACTCGGACAGGTTAACCATAATGTCGGTGGCCGGAGACATGGGGTAGAAGGCTGCAAAACGGCACTGCGCAGCCAGTGCCCCCAGGGCCAGCACGCGCGCGCCGGACAGCAGCTTTCCGGCCGGCGCCTTGTCCGGCCACTGAAACGCCCAGTCAAAGGGCACGCCGGCCACTGCTTCAACGCCGCTTTGGGCGGCCTTGAGATTGTTTTCCAGCACCCCGGCCTTCTTGTCGCCGAAACGCTGCCGCAGCACCTGTTCAAGGGCCTTGACCGGAGCACCCAGCATTGCCAGGCAGGCGCCCGCGGCAACCGTGTTGGCCATGATCCGCCCCCCGGCCTCCCGGGCCATCTTCGTGACGGGAACAGACAAGACCGCCTCGTCGGATCCGCCCGCCTCGCTGTCAAAAATCACCCGCCCGCCTTCGGTGATCTCGGATCGATGGGTCTGCAGGGTCCGTTCATTTAAGGCAATCAGCAGGTGAACCCGGTGATCCGGAGCCCTGACCGGCCGGTCGCTGATACGAAGCTGCATAAAGCTGTGGCCGCCCCGGATGCGGGACTCAAAATCATTTACCGCCATCAGGTGCAATCCGCTTTGATGGCATACATGGGCAAGCAGTTCACCCACGGTCTGGATGCCCTGCCCGGCTTCGCCCCCGATTTTTACGGTCACGTCAATGCCCATGAGTTCCTCCGTGTGCGTGCATGCATACCGTCTTAAATTTTTCCGGCCCGTCCGTCGTCGCAGGGTTCATCGGTATCCTCAAAGCGGGCATGCTCTCCCACGGGCACCTTGGTGCAGACCTCTTCAAAGCTGGTCTCCGCCCCCATGCTGCGCGCGGCATCCAGCACCGGTGCGTAATCCGGCTCCTGTCCGATTTCCGGTACCTGCTGGGTATACAGAACCCGCCCGTTTTCGTCAATTACCACCACGGCCCGGGAAAGCAGGCCCGCCAGCGGGCCGTCGGCGATGCGTACGCCGTATTGGTCCCCGAAATCGAGGTTCCGCAGCTCGGAAGCAAAAACGATGTTGTCGAGTCCCTCGTTCTGTGCAAATCGCTGATGGGCAAAGGGCAGATCCCTGGAAATGCAGAGCACCTCGGTATTGTCGAGCTTTCCCGCTTCTGCGTCAAACCGTCGGACCGATTCGGCGCACACCGTTGTTTCAATGCTGGGGAAAATATTGAGAATGACTT
Source organism: Desulfobacterales bacterium (assembly GCA_046537995.1). Lineage (GTDB taxonomy): Bacteria > Desulfobacterota > Desulfobacteria > Desulfobacterales > Desulfosalsimonadaceae > Desulfosalsimonas. The sequence continues at coordinate 4,830 of JBKHJS010000003.1, read as the reverse complement.
TTTTGCCGGAAAAATCGCCCAGGGTGCTGTCACTTAAATCCGTGTGCGTGAGCCGAAAATCCGGGGCCTGGGCCCCGAGCTCCGGCAACTGACCGACTGTTTTTACCGGGTTTCCCTTGAAAGTTATATCTGCCATGATGACCTCCTGTTAAAATTATGATTAATATGCCCCCGCCGGGTTGATGCATCTTTCGCCTCCATCCGGAAATTAGATTTCTGGATGAACGTCTATTCAATATAAGCATGACCCGATCCGAATGCATGCAAGTGCCCTGCCTTACCTACGGCATTAATCATCGCGCCGGGTTTTCGCAAAAAAGCACATAAAAAAACCACGAAATGTGTCAAAGCCATACAAAGAAAACAGGCGCCCTTTGCGAACTTTGCGCGTTTCGTGGTTTTAAGGCGGAAATACCGGCTTGTTCGGTCCGACCCTGCGTTTCCGGCGCCCCCTTGCCCTACATCAAATAAATGTTTTCCGTGGCTGCCAGGTAAGTGCGGAAGCCGCCTGCCAGGTTTCTGGCTTTAAATCCGTTCTGAACCAGAATCCGGTAGGCCAGGTAAGAGCGGATACCCACCGCGCAGAAAGCGATGTAAGTTTTACTTTTGTCAAGCTCGCCGAGCCGGTCGCGCAGCTCGTCAATGGGGATGTGCACGGCATCATCAATCGTGCCCGAGGTCTTGAGCTCGATCCGGCTGCGCACATCAAGCAGCACCGATTTTTCCGGATCCAGGCTGTCAACGGCATCCCAGTTGATCTTCTCCAGGTCGCCCTTGATCAGGTTGGACCCCACGTATCCGGCCATGTTCACCGGGTCCTTGGCCGAGCCATAGGGGGGTGCATAGCACAAATCCAGCTCCTCGAGATCAAATACGCTCAGCCCGGCGTAAATGGCGGTGGCCAGCACGTCGATGCGCTTGTCCACGCCTTTTTTCCCGACCGCCTGTGCGCCGAGCAGCTGGCCGGTACCCGGGGAAAACAGCAGCTTGACGGCGATCATTTCCGCACCCGGATAATAGCCGGCATGCGATCCGGAATGGGTGTAACTGACCCGATAGGGGATGTTTTCCCGTTTCAGGATTTTTTCGTTGCACCCGGTGGCGGCCACGGTCAGCTCAAATATCTGAACCGCGGAAGTGCCAAGGCTTCCCCGGAACACCGACTTTCTGCCCATTGCATTGTCCGCCGCGATCCGGCCCTGCCGGTTGGCCGGCCCGGCCAGCGGAATCAGGGTATTGTGACCGGTGATCCGCTGCCGGATTTCCACGGCATCACCCACTGCATAAATATTGGGATCCGAGGTGCACATGGTACTGTCAACCGCAATACCGCCGGTATTACCGATTTCCAGGCCCGCCTTTCTTGCAAGCCCGGTTTCCGGACGCACGCCGATTGCCAGGATCACCATGTCGCATTCGATCGAAGCCCCGCTCTCGGTTTTTACCACAGTGGTGCCCCCGTTTTTCTCAAATGCGGCAATGCCGTCGCCAAACCGGCATTCCAGCCCCTTTTCGGCCATGTGCGCATGCACCAGCCCGGCCATTTCATAGTCCAGCGACATCATGACCTGGTCCATCTTTTCCACCACTGTTACGTGGACACCGCGAAAGGCCAGGTTTTCCACCATTTCCAGCCCGATGAATCCGCCGCCGACCACCACCGCGCTTTTTGGCTGACGGTTGTCCACCCAGGCCTTGATCCGATCCGTATCCGGTATGGTTCGCAGCGTAAAAACATTGTCCGCCTCTTCCAGGCCCGCAAGGGAGGGACGAATGGGCTCCGCCCCGGGCGAAAGGATCACCTTGCCGTAGCTTTCCCGGTACTGCTCGCCGGACTCCCGGTTATGGACCACGATCTCGCAGTTTTTCCTGTCGATATCGATGACCTCGAAGTTAAGGCGGACATCGACATTATATCGCCGGGTAAACGATTCAGCGTCCGTGACCAGCAGATCATCGCGCTCCTTGATCACCTGGCCGATGTAATACGGCAGCCCGCAGTTGGCAAAAGAAATATAAGGACCGCGTTCGAAGACCACGATTTGCGCATTTTCATTTAAGCGCCGGGCGCGCGCCGCAGCCGTGGCACCGCCGGCCACCCCCCCGATCACGACCAGTTTGTCCGTCATAAACCGCCTCCTTGTTTAAGATCCATCTGAAAGCTGAAAGCCAAAAAATTAACCTAATCACGATCTGCCGTAAATCAACAAGGCAAGCTAAAACCGAAGGCAATGACCGGGATTGGACTTCTAAGGAAGTCCTTTTTTTGCGCTCTTGCGAAATTGCACTTTGTTGCCCTGACGGCGGTGCGGAAAAGCGGGTTTCCGAGCGGAATTTGAGGCTCGAAGAGGCTCCTGGAGCGAGGAAACTCCTTTTTCGCGCCGCCGATCAGCCAAGGCGGTTACGGATTTCCCTTCTTCAACCCTAAATTGAGCGTTTCAAATTTTTAAAAACAATTCTTTTTGAACGGTGCCATCAAATATTGATCACCTGGTCGGAGAGCTGCATGGCCGTGACAATATCGAGCATATTGGTGGTCTCGCCAACACGTTTTTGATCCAGCAGGCCGTAATGATCAAGGCAGGTGCCGCACACAAGCATCTGGAGCCCCTCGGATTCCAGTTTCTGCAGTGCCGAAAGCACATCAGCGTCTTGCACTGCGAGCCTGACGCCGTTGTTGACCAGCACCAGCCGCCACAGGTCCGGCCCCATTTCCCCGAGTGTATGGACAAAGTTGCGCATCAGCTTTGCGCCAAGGGTATCATCACCGGATCCCATGCGATCGGTGGTGATCATCACCATGATCTTTTTTTCTGGCTCGGCCCCGGCGCCGGCGGCCTGGGAATCGGGTCTGGATGCGGCCTCGCCCCGGGTGCCGATCACCTCGAAGCCGTCTGCCGCGGTTTCCACTTTTGCTTCGTATTCCCTGGACCTGAAAAACCGGCTGACATTCTGACTTGCGGCTTCATTGTCCACCCGCACGCAGATCACCTCGGGAGCTTCGGCCTCGATTGTCTCCTTTGTCATGATCACGGGCGTGGGACACGCCCGCTGTCTTGCATCGATTTCCTTCATATCGCCTCCGTTGCGTTTTCATCCCGCATGTGCTATCTTACAGAATTCAAAATATAAGCATTTTCCAGTGATCAAGGCAAATTGCAAATTCCGATACGATATTTTTTTTCAATAGAAAAAATCTATAAAAGCGATCTCCCAATGGACCTCTGGCAACTGCACATATTCAAGAAGGTAATCGACCTGGAGGGCTTCTCAAAGGCCGCCGCAGTGGTAAACCTCACCCAGCCCACGGTCAGCAGCCATATCCGGGACCTGGAAAGTCACTTCGGCTGCCGGCTGGTGGACCGGATGGGCAAAAAGGCGGTTGCCACGGCTGCCGGGGAACTTCTGTATGATCATGCAGCCCGCCTGCTGCAGATGGCGGAACAAACCGAAACCGCCCTGGCCGAATTTCTGGGAAAAATCGGCGGGCGCCTGGAAATCGGGGGCAGCACCATACCGGGCGGCTATATCCTGCCACAGTTGATCGGAAAATTTACCGGGCGATACCCGGAGGTCCGCATCCGCGTCCACGTGGGTGATACAGCGCAGATCATTGACGATATTTTCGCCGGCCGGCTGGATTTCGGCATCGTGGGCGCGGAAACAGACAAGGCGCGGATTTCACAGAAAGCCCTGATCACTGACGAGATGCGCCTTATCGTGCGGGCGGATCACAAGTGGGCTTGCCGGCAGGCCGTGAATTTGCGTGAACTGCACGCCGAGCATTTTATCATCCGGGAGCAGGGCTCCGGCACATTGAAATCCCTGGAAAAAAACCTGGAAGAAGCCGGCACCGGACTGGGGGCCCTTACCGTGGCAGCCGAGCTCGGCAGCACGGCCTCGGTCATCCAGGGCATTAAAAGCGGCATCGGCATATCCGTGCTCTCTCCGATTGCGGTAAAAGACGAACTGCAGAGCGGCTCGTTAAAAGCCCTGCCGATCCGCGGGCTGGACCTGCAGCGCAAATTTTACCTCACCACGCACGCGGACCGAACCCCTTCGCCCGCGTGCAAGGCGTTTATGGATTACCTGGAAAATTTGCTTTCCGGCGGGGCTTATAACTCATAAAGCGTGTCATCGCGCTTAGGCGGCAGATTCCTTCGCAGTCGACCCGGACGGCCGCCGGATGCGAAAAACGGCTCCTCGTTTTCCAGCACATCTCCCATTTCCGCTTCGATCTGCTCGGGGTCCTCGCCCTTTTCCATGCGCCGCAGCGCCTCCTCCATGCCGGGGCCGAATTCCATCCCGGTCATATTGCCCAGCCTGCGCATCAGGTCCGCGGCCTGACGGGGATTGTTCTCATCGATCCGGTCGGCCTCACCGGCCAGCATCTCCATGGCCCGCTCCATTTTGTCCGAATCCACGGGCAGATCATCATCGTCTTCTTCTTCCGCCCGGCCCGTGACGGCAAACCGGGACATGCGCCGGGTCAGGGCGCTGTTTTCACACTTCGGGCAGGCCGGGATCCGGCTTGTATTGACCGACCTGGAAAAAAAGCTGAAAATCGTGTTGCACGGCTCGCAGTAAAACTCGTATATGGGCATTTCCGACCTCCGGGATCCGGGTAAACGAAATTTCAAAATCATATTAAAAACCCCGGTATCTCCTGTCAACTGCTCTTGCTGTCAACCGGCTGATTTTTTAAAGCACACGGGCCTGCATTTAAAAAACGGTTTGCCGGGACCGGAGATTGACCCGCGACTGCGGTTTTGTTATTCAGGAGTTTCAGAGATGAACTTTGCTAAAGCTCCAAAGTCCACGAGTGACGGG
>JBKHJS010000225.1:0-3102 GCA_046537995.1 Desulfobacterales bacterium | reverse complement strand
AAAGCCCAATATCTGCGTTACGCGCAATTTCTCAGAATTTCACGTACGGCTAAGTGCGCTGCATTCTTCGAAATTGCGCAAGCCTTGATCTTGAACTTTTTACGGCGCCATCTAAATTTAGACTTTTTACGAGAGCATCATTCATTCATAAAATTATTTATCTACACTAAATGCAAAAATCAGGTCAAGTATTTAATTTCCGCCGATTTTTCACTGAACGCGTAATACAGTTAAGGGAGGTCTCATGCGTATCCGAAAAATGATGTTTGTTTTCTGTTTACTGGCGATTTTGCCGATGCTGATGCCGGCATCTGCCGCGGCCCTGCCGCTGATTGACATGGAGGCTGCCGTGGGCGGCTGGGGGGCCTCGCCTTCCGGGAGCATGGCTTACAGGGGCGAATCGCTGGACCTGGAAGACGATTTCAACTATGACGATGAAACCGCGCTCATGGGCCGGCTGAAAATCGACATGCCGCTGGTGATTCCCAATATTTACCTGATGGCCACGCCACTGGAATACGAGGGGACCGGCAGTTACACGGCTGATTTTAAGTTCGGGGATGACATTTTCAGTCAAACCCAGGATTTCAAATCCCGCCTGACCCTGGACACCTATGATATCGGGCTGTTTTACAGTGTTCCCCTGCTCGAAACCGTGTCCCTTGGACGGCTGGACATGGAAGCCGGGCTTAATGCCAGAATCATTGATGCCGAGGCGGTGGTTGAGCAGAAGGACACCGGCTACTATGAAAAGAAATCCGAAACCATTCCCGTTCCCATGCTGTATGTTGGTCTGGGCCTGTACCCGGTGGAGCGTTTCGGGGTGGAGGCCGAGGCCCGCGGCATTTCCTACAGCGACTATGAACTGGTCAGCCTGATCGGCCGGCTGAAGGTCAAAGTGTTCGGCCCGTTGTTTGTATCCGGCGGATACCGGTATGACTCCTATGATATCGAGGAGGATGATCTGGACCTGGACGTGGATTTTTCCGGTCCGTTTCTGGAAACCGGCCTGAAATTTTGATTTGTTGCAGGGCGAACACACAGGTTCGCCCCTACAGCGTCGTGGCCCGGGTTATGCCGCTGATGGCTGTTTTTGCAAATATTGACAAAAATAAAAAAGGGGCGGATTTTCAATCCGCCCCTTTTTTTATTCCTGAATTTCCGGATTATTCTTCGCGGGTGTCTTTCAGCAGTTCCCGGGCATGGGCGCGGGTGGTCTCCGTAATTTCCTCGCCGCCGATCATGCGGGCGGTTTCCTCCACCCGCCCGGGTTCGTCCAGCCGGTCGATTCGGGTTGCGGTGCGGCCCTGGTCAACGGACTTGGTGATCCGGAAGTGCTGGTTTCCGAACTTGGCGATCTGAGCCAGGTGGGTGATGCAGATGACCTGGTTCTGCCCGGCGAGACCGGCAAGTTTTCTTCCCACCACTTCGGCCACCTCGCCGCCGATGCCCGCGTCCACCTCGTCAAATACCACGGTTTCCACGGGTTCGGTGTCTGCCAGGATCGCCTTTAACGCCAGGATCACCCGGGATAGCTCCCCGCCCGAGGCGATCCGGGAAAGGGGCTTCGGAGACTCGCCGAGATTCGGGGCGATCATGAACAGGGCCTGCTCGGTGCCGCGCTCGGTTACGGCCTTGCCGTCCATGCACAGCCAGTCCGGGGTGTCGGGCTGGGGCGGGTTGTCCCGGAAGCTCACCGTAAAGCGGGTATTGCCCATTTTCAGGGACTCGAGTTCGGCCTCCATTCTGCCGGCCAGGTCTTCTGCCGCGGCCCGGCGTTTTTCGGAAAGTTCGGCGGCAAGCTCGCAGAGCCGTTGGCGGGCATCGGTAAGGGCGGCCTCGGTTTGGGCGATCCTGTCGTCGATGTTTTCGATATCAGAGAGCTCGGTTTCGATCCGGTCCCGGTATTCAAGAATTTCTTCGATGGAGCCGCCGTATTTGCGTTTCAGCCGGTTGATGGTGTCGATTCTGGCGTCGAGTTCCTCGATACGTCCCGGATCAAATTCAATGCCGTCGATGTAGCCGCGCAGGTGATCCACCGTGTCCTCGATCCGGATGGCCGCCTCGGCCATGGCTTCGGCGGTTTCCGCCAACCCGGGGTCGATTTCTGCCGCCTTTTCAATGTCCTTCTGGACCGTTTTCAGGCGTTCGGCAACCGCGCCTTCCCGATTGTAGAGTTCTTCGACGGCCCCGCCAACGGTTTGATACAGAAATTCGGCGTGTTTCAGGCGCTTGCGGGTTTGCTGAAGCTCGGCGTCCTCTCCCGGGGAAATCCCGGTGTTCTCAATTTCCTGTTTCTGGAAATTCAGCAGCTCCATGCGCTCTGCCTGCTCTGTTTTCTGCGCCTTTAGTTCGTCGAGCTGCCGGATCCGGGGCAGTATTTCATGATAGCAGTCATGGAGTTTTCTGCGTAAAGACTCCAGCCCGGTGAACTGGTCCAGGATGCGCAGATGCTCGGATTCCCTGAGCAGTCGCTGGTGCTCGTGCTGGCCGGATATCCCGGCCAGGTTTTCCGTGACACGGGCAAGGAGCTGCATGGTGGTCAGCTTTTCGTTGATGTAGACCCGGTGCCGGTTGTTTTTGGACAGGATGCGCCGGATGACGAGCTCTTCTGCCGGATCATGGCCCTGTTCGGCCAGCACTGCCGCTGCCGGGCCGTCCGGGTCCATGTCAAAAAGCGCCTCGAGTTCGGCGTTTTCCGCGCCGGTTCGGATCATGGAGGCATCGGCCCGGCTGCCCAGAAGGGTGTTCAGGGCTGTAATGATTATGGATTTTCCCGCACCGGTCTCACCGCTGAGGATATTTAATCCCGGCTCAAAGCTGATCCGCAGATCGTCGATGATGGCAAAATTCTTTATGGCGATTTCTCTGAGCATGTTGATCCGGATAAAAAGTTTTAAGTGATTAAGTGTTTAAGTAAAATCAAAATCTTATATTTTCATTGTTTAGCGAAGGCATTTGATGAATCCCGAAAACGCCCAGGAGCGAAAAAACTGACCCCGACCGCAGGGCTTCCTTCCTGTAAAAACATCAGGCGATGTAAGAAGCTTCCAAGGAAGTCCTTTTTTACGCTTTAACGAAATTCCACTTCGTTGCCCTGGC
>JBKHJS010000049.1:0-13439 GCA_046537995.1 Desulfobacterales bacterium | reverse complement strand
TCGAAGAGGCTCCTGGAGCGAGGAAACTCCTTTTTCGCACCGCCGATCAGCCAAGGCGGTTACGGATTTCCTTTCTTCAAAAATACCGCGGCTGCGGGATAAACAGCTTTTTACGAGAGCATCAAAATTGCATAATAAAACCACGAAGCACACGAAGTCCGCGAAGGAAAGAAACAAAGAAACTTCGCGGTCTTCGTGGCCTTCGTGGTTCCCTTCTTTTTTCTTTTAAATCTCCATGCCTGCCTTGTACCCGGCGTGCACCGCCTCGAATGCCCGACCGATGTCTTCGGCGTCCCCGGCCACGGTGTGGGCGATGTTTTTTTCCTTGAGCAGGGTTTCCAGTGCGTTGTTGGGCTTGGCCCCCACGCAGAGCACCACGGTGTCGGCTTCGATTTCTTCGGCCGGGCCGCCGCCTTCGGCCTGCACCTTTATGCCGTTTTCCGTGATCTCCAGAACCCGGGTGGCGGGCATAGTCTTGATCCCGAAGCGCGAGACATCCTGGAGCATGGTCCACTTGGTGGTTTTGCCGAAGTCCTTGCCGATTTTTTCCAGCATTTCAATGAGCGTGACCTGCTTGGTGCCCTTGGTGGAAAGTTCATAGAGCACCTCCGGGTTTTCGGCGCGGTTGACTACCAGAAACTTCAGTGTTTCCCCGGAAAGCGTGCCTTTTTCAGCCAGAAACAGGGCGGTTTCAACGCCAACGGCTCCGCCGCCCACGACCACCAAGCGGTTTCCGGTATATGCGTTGCCTGCCAGCACGTCCCAGGACTGGACCACGTGACCCATTTCCACGCCAGGGATGGGCGGGCTCATGGGCTCGGCGCCGGTGGCCAGCACCACGTGATCCGGTTTTTCGCGCTCCAGTACCGAGCTGTCCACGACTTCATTGAACCGTACGTCAATGTTGCGGCACTTGACCTGCTCTTCCAGGTCCCGGGCAAGCTGGGCAAATTCCCCGCGTCCCGGGGGGGCTGCGGCCAGGTAAAGCTGTCCGCCGAGCCGGTCGCTTTTTTCGTAAAGCGTTACCCGGTGGCCCCGGTCTGCTGCGGCAATTGCCGCATTCATGCCTGCGGCTCCCCCGCCGATGACCATAACGGTTTTGGGCTGCTCTGTCCTGTCCGCGGCGGCCTCGAGCTCATGGCCCGCCACCGGGTTGCAGAGGCATTCCACATGCTTGAGGTTAAACAGGTTGTCAAAACAGCCCTGGGCGCAGGCCACGCAGTGCACGATCTCGTTTTCCCGGCCCTGCTTTGCTTTTTCCGGCAGTGCGGGATCCGCGATCAGGCTCCGGCCCATGGCGACCATGTCGCACATCCCGTCGGCGATCATGTCCCGTGCCGTGTCCGGGTCATTGATGCGGTGACTGGCGATCACGGGCACGTCCACGGCTTTCTTGATACCCCGGGACAGGTAGGCAAACGCGCCCCTGGGAACGCCGGTGGTGATCTGCGGCACCCGTGCCTCGTGCCATCCCACGTTGACGCAAATGGCATCGATATTGGCCCGGTTTGCAAGCGCACGGGCGTATTCGCGCAGTTCGTCTCTTCCCTGTCCATCTTTCATGAAATCATTTCCGTTCATCCGTACGAGCAGCGGAAAGTCCGGCCCTACCATATTCCGGATTGCGCTCATGACCTCGATGCCGAAGCGGATGCGGTTGTCAAACGTGCCGCCGTATTCGTCCTCGCGCTTGTTTGTCAGGGGAGAGAGAAATTCGCTGATCAAATACCCGGTGCCGTGCAGGACCTCGACTGCGTCAAAGCCGGCTTCCTGAACCCGGCGGGCGGCCTGGGCAAAGCTTTCCACGATCTGCTTGATTTCCCCGGTTTCCAGTGCTCGCGGGGTTTCCTTGGTCATGCGCGAGGCCACGGCCGAAGGCGCCACCGGCTGCTGGCCGTCCAAGAAGAACGAGAAGTTGTACCTGCCCGCGTGATTTAACTGCACGCCGCTTTTGGCGCCGTTTTCCCGGATCACGTCGGCCAGCTTTTTCAGGCCCGGCACGAACTCGTCCTTGTGTGCCCCGATGTTTAAGACGTTTCCGGAAAGCTCGTCAATCGTGGCGAACCCCACCGTTATCATCCCGGCGCCGCCCCTGGCGCGTTCCCGGTAAAAGGCCAGGATCTGGTCGGTGACATGAAAATTGTCCGCCATGCCCAGGTGCATGGCCGGCAAATATATCCGGTTTTTGATCTGGGTTTTATTAATGGCAATCGGCTGGAACAGCGGGTCGTAGTTCATGATTCCCCCTTTTTTTATTTTTAAACATTTTTAACAACTTTGGATTTGAAAGAAAAAAGATCCCCTAACCGGTTTTTTCAGTCAAGAAAAAAGTTTCAGTGTGCCCGCTTATTGATTGCATGTTCCGGCTGTGGTATGAGGTTTGTGCAACGGATCTGCAATACCGGGAGGAGCGAGTGGAAAAGGGATATATACAGGTTTATACGGGTGATGGCAAGGGCAAGACAACCGCGGCCCTGGGCCTTGCGCTTCGGGCGGCGGGCGCCGGGCTGCGCGTGTATATCGCCCAGTTTATGAAAAAGGGGGATTACAGCGAAATCAAGGCCCTGCAGGCGCTGGCCGATTTTATCGTTGTGGAGCAGTTCGGCACGGGCCGGTTTGTCCGGGGGGCGCCCGGGCCGGAAGATCACCAGGCTGCGCAAAACGGGCTAGGAGCCGTGCATGCTGCCATGGCCTCCGGAGATTATGATATCGTCATCCTGGAGGAGGCCAACGTGGCGTTCGGCGCCGGCGTGCTCACGGAAACGGACCTGCTCGGCGTGATTGCGGCAAAGCCGGCCGGCACGGAACTGGTGTTCACCGGCCGCGGCGGGGCCCCCGGGGTGCTGGAAAAAGCCGACCTGATCACGGAAATGAAACCGATCCGGCATTATTTTACCGAGCAGGCGGTGGCCGCGCGCAAAGGCATTGAAGACTGAAATGGGCAACAGGGAAATACACCTGATCCTCGGGGGCTGCAGAAGCGGCAAGAGCCGGCACGCCCTGGAGGCAGCAGATATCCGGGCCGCGGGCACCAATTTTTTCGTGGCTACCTGCGTGCCTGCAGACGAGGAGATGAAGGCCCGTGTGATGCGGCATCAGCAGGAGCGCGATTCCCGGTGGACCACCGTGGAAGCCCCCTTGGCGCTGCCCGGCGTGATACGGGACAAGGCCGCGGAGGCGGACGTGATCTTAATTGATTGTTTGACCCTGTGGGTCAGCAACCTCATGGAGCGTTATGAAAACGATGAATCGCTAATGGATCAGGTCAGGAGCCTTGGCAAAGCCCTGGACGAGGCCGCGTGCCCGGTGATAGTCGTTTCAAACGAGGTGGGCGGCGGCGTGGTTCCGGAAAATGCCATGGCCCGGCGTTTCCGGGATCTGGCCGGTTTTGCCAATCAGCATATCGCCGGATGCGCCGACCGGGTCACCTGGATGGTGGCCGGAATCCCCGTGACCGTACGGTAGGTTTTCAGCCCGCCGTGGCTACCAAGTACGGATCACTCACCGACGTTTTGGATGTCGGGTTTTTCAGGCAGTTGGATTTCAAAGCACCGGGTGTTTCCAGCAACCGGGATTCCGCGATCATTTGAAAATGTGCGCTCGCAGAAGACAAGCCTGCCGGAGGCCTCCACCAGGATGACCGAAGAGGCCCGGGTGCCGTAGTCCGGGCTGGACACGAATATGGGTGAAAGCCGCCGTTCCCACTCCGTGCCCACGCCGGTATCCGGAAGCTTGTGATCCGGGTAAACCGTGCGGTCAAAGAGCAGGTCGAGCACGGAATAGGGGGCAATGGCCCGGCTGCCTTGAATCAATGCGTGCAGTTTGCGCCGGATGGCTTCGACCTTGGGCCAGGGCGTGTTGAGCAGATGATTGCTGATGCCGTGGATGCCTGCCGGCAGCCGGACTTTTCCGTGATTTTTATTGGAGTACCACCAGATTTCCCCGGTATTGCCCACTACCAGGTTAAACCCGGTGTAGTTGTCCTTTTGCGCTTCCACCGCAGCCAGGTACTCGCCGGGCGCCTGATCGGCCGCCAGGTAATCGCGTACCAGCTGGCCCCGGGATTTGCCCCAGGGGGTTAATGCGGCCGGATCCCGGAAATTTGTCACAGCGCCGATTTTTCCGCTTCGGGTCACCCCGAGCCAGGTTCCCCGGCTTTGCAGGTCCCGCCCGGCCAGGATGTCCGGGTAATCCTCCCAGTAAGCCAGGGGCGCGGTGGGACGGCTGTGGAATTCATCCCGGTTGGCCGCGATGATCAGCGGGTAGTCCGGGTGGGATGCAATGGCAATGGCAATCAGGCACATGGTTTACGGGTTCCGGTGTTTGTGCTTGAGTTTGGGACGCAAATTTGATATGATAAATAATTTATTAAAATAACAATGAATCGACTGGATTCCAGTCATTTTTGGGGCCGATTGAATTAATGATAATTTCGATAACATAGCAAGGAGGACGCGGATATGCAAGAGGTGGTGATCGTCAGCGGGGCACGGACGCCCGTGGGGGCATTCGGCGGATCGCTCAAGGATGTGACGGCCGTGGACCTGGGCAGCCTTGTGATCCGGGAGGCCATGAAGCGGGCCGGATTGCGCCCGGGGCTCAGCGATGCGATGAAGGCCGGGAGCCCGGATCCCTTGAAAGACCAGGGAAAGATCGAGTTGGAAAAGGCCGCCGGAAATTGGGATGAAAGTGCTTTGGAAGTGGCCGTGGATGAAGTGATCATGGGCAACGTGCTGCTGGGCGGCCAGGGCCAGAATCCGGCCCGGCAGGCCATGATCCGCGCGGGTATGCCCAAGGAGACCCCGGCTTATACGGTTAACAAGGTATGTGCGTCCGGCTTGAAAGCCATCTCCCTGGGCGCGGCCTCGATCATGTGCGGCGAATCCGAGGTGGCGGTGGCAGGCGGCCAGGAAAGCATGAGCTGTGCGCCCATGGCCCTGCCCAAGGCCCGCTGGGGACATCGCATGGAGGTTACCGGCAAGGGCGAGCTGCTCGACCTGATGGTGTATGACGGGCTTTTTGAGATTTTCTACGGCTATCACATGGGCGTGACCGCGGAAAATATCGTTGAAAAATACGGGATTTCCCGCAAGGAGCAGGACGAAATTTCCGTGCTAAGCCACAATCGCGCGCGGGCCGCCATTGCAGACGGCACTTTTGCCAAAGAAATCGTGCCCGTGACCGTGAAGACGCGCAAGGGCGACGTGGTGGTGGACACAGACGAGCGGCCCATGGAAACCGACATGGAAAAGATGGCCAAGCTCAAACCCGTATTCAAAAAAGACGGCACCGTGACCGCGGGCAATGCCTCCGGGGTTAACGACGGGGCCGCGGCCGTGGTGCTCATGAGCGCGCAAAAGGCAGAAGCCCTGGGCCTGACCCCGATGGCGAAAATCAAGACGTTTTCTGCCGGCGGGGTCGATCCCGCCTACATGGGACTCGGACCGATACCGGCCATCCGCAGCGTGCTCGGAAAATCGGGCATGTCCATCCAGGATCTGGATATCATTGAGTTAAACGAGGCATTTGCCTCCCAGGCGCTGGCCTGCATGAAGGAACTCGGCATTGACACCCAGAAGCCCAATCAGTACGGCAGCGGCATTTCCCTGGGCCATCCCATCGGATGCACCGGTGCCCGCCAGATGGTCACTGCGGTACACATGATGCAGGACAAGGGAGCCAAAACCGGCATGATCTCCATGTGCATCGGCGGCGGCATGGGCATGGCCATGATCATTGAGGCTTAAGGACAGCAACCAGTTGATGAAATTTTTTCTACAGGAGTTTGTCAATGATTCCCATCGAGTCGATCAGTAAAAAAATCGGAAGATTGATTGTTTTCGGCATCCCGGTTATTGTCGGCGGCGGCATTATCTATCATTTTGCCCAGAGTTTTCCGGCCATGTACGCCTTTGAGGTGGTCCTGGTGCTTGCGGCACTCGGGTTTATTGCCAGGTAATTTTTTTTCCGGCAGGCGCGGAACATCAGCCGGGGCGGTATCGCCCGGTGGCGGAAACATGCTCGCAGCACAGGGCTGTTGCCGGAGAAGTGTTGGCATGCCCGGGCAGGCCGGTTTGTATCATCATTAAACGGAGTTGCTTCGTGACCTGCGGGGCAAGGTTAAGCAGGAGTGGAAATGGACGAAATCCAGCAGCGGATTAACGAAATCAGCATCGACAGCGAGATGCGCCAGTCTTATCTCGATTACGCCATGAGCGTGATCATCGGCAGGGCCCTGCCGGATGTGCGCGACGGATTAAAACCCGTCCATCGCCGCATTCTGTTTGCCATGCGTGAGCTGCGAAATGACTGGAACCGGCCGTATAAGAAATCTGCCCGTATTGTCGGCGATGTGATCGGTAAATATCACCCCCACGGGGATGCCGCGGTGTATGACGCCACCGTGCGCATGGCCCAGAAATTCACCCTCCGGTACCCGTTTGTTGACGGGCAGGGCAATTTTGGCTCTGTGGACGGCGATCCGCCGGCGGCCATGCGGTATACCGAAGTCCGGATGACGCGGCTGGCCCACCAGATGCTCGAAGACATCGACAAGGACACGGTGGACTGGCAGTTAAACTATGATGAGACGTTAAACGAGCCCACCGTGCTGCCGGCAAAAGTTCCATCCCTGCTGTTAAACGGTTCTTCGGGAATTGCGGTTGGCATGGCCACCAATATTCCGCCGCACAATCTTTCCGAGCTTGCAGATGCCATCAAGGCCCTGATTGACAACAGCGAAATGAGCATTGAGGAGCTGATCGAATATCTGCCGGGACCGGATTTTCCAACCGGGGGCATCATCTACGGCACAGACGGGATCCGGCAGGCCTATCAAACCGGCCGGGGCAAGCTCAAGATCCGGGCCAGGATCGACATCGAGGTTGAGAAAAAGACCAAGAATGAAATCATCATTATCAAGGAACTGCCCTACCAGGTCAACAAGGCCGCGCTGATCGAGAAAATCGCCACCCTGGTCAAGGAGCGGCAGATCGAAGGGATCCGGTATATCCGCGACGAATCCGACAAGGAGGGCATCCGGGTGGCCATTGCCCTGAAAAAGGACCAGATGGCCGAGGCGATCCTCAACATGCTCTACAAGCACACGCCCCTGGAGAGCAATTTCGGGATCATTCTCCTGGCCGTGGTCAACCGCCGGCCGGAGCTGATGAATCTCAAGCAGATCCTTGAGCATTTCGTGGTCCACCGCAAGGAAATCATCCTGCGGCGCACCCGCCATGATCTGAAAAAGGCCGAGGCCCGCGCCCACATCCTGGAAGGCCTGATCGTGGCCCTGGACAACCTCGACGAGGTGGTGGCCTTAATCCGCGGGGCCGCTTCCCCGGGTGAGGCAAAAACTCAGTTGATGGAGCGCTTCGAACTTTCCGAGGCCCAGGCCCAGGCTATCCTCGACATGCGGCTCCAGCGGCTTACCGGCCTGGAACGCGACAAGATCAAGCAGGAGCACGTGGAAGTGCTCCAGGCAATCGCCCGGTACAAGGAAATCCTGTCAAGCGAGCAGATCGTGCTGCAGATTATCAAGGACGAGCTCAGCGAGATCCAGGAAACCTTTGGAGACGCGCGGCGCACAAAGATCGTGTCCGAAACCCGGGAGATCACCATGGAGGACATGATCGTCCAGGAGGACATGGTGGTCACCATCAGCAACGCCGGCTACATCAAGCGCAACCCCATCACCCTTTACCGGCAGCAGCATCGGGGCGGCAAGGGTAAGACCGGCATGGGCACCAAGGACGAGGATTTCGTGTCCCACCTGTTCGTGGCCTCCACGCATCATACGTTCATGTTTTTCACCAACCGGGGCCGGATCTACTGGTGCAAGGTATATGACATTCCCCAGGGCGGCCGCACCAGCCGGGGCAAGGCCATTGTTAACCTGCTCAACTTCGCCCCGGACGAACACCTGACAACCGTGGTGGCGGTCCCGGAGTTTACGCCCGGCAAATACGTGCTCATGGCCACGCGTCAGGGTCTGGTCAAGAAAACCGATATCATGGCCTTTTCCCGGCCGCGGGCGGGCGGAATCATCGCCGTTAACATGAAGCAGGGCGATGAACTGATTGCCGCCCGGCTCACCGACGGCACGCGGCAGGTTTTCCTGTGCTCGCTTTTCGGCAAGTCCATCCGGTTTCACGAATCCGACATCCGCCCCTCTGGGCGCATTTCCCAAGGTGTGCGGGGAATGACCCTGAGCAAAGGCGACCAGCTCGTGGGAATGGAAGTGCTTACCTACGGCCAGACCCTGCTGACAGCTACGGAAAACGGATACGGCAAGCGGACATCCATAGACGAGTACCCGGTCCAGCGCCGGGGCGGCAAGGGCGTGATTACCATCAAGACCAACAAGCGAAACGGCAGGGTCATGACCATCCTGGTGGTCAGCGACGCCGATGATGTCATGCTGGTCACGGATGCCGGCAAGATCATCCGGATGGCCATAGCAGACATTTCAGTGATCAGCCGCAATACCCAGGGCGTCAAGCTCATTGGCATGGAAGCAGGCGAACGCCTGGTCAGCGCCGCACGGCTGGCCGAAGCAGAAGAGCCCGGGCCCGAATCTTTAGAAGACGGCCAATAGGAAAGTGTGACAGCGATGAAAAATGCGGAAAACGCGAAAATCGGTGTGATCGGTGCGGGAAGCTGGGGAACGGCCATTGCCGGCATGCTGGGGGCCAAGGGGTATGCGGTGGATTTATGGGCATACGAGGCAGAGGTTTGCCGCAGCATTACCGAAAAGCGGGAAAATACCCTGTTTTTGCCCGGAATCCGGCTTTCGGAAAATATCCGGGTATCAGATGATATGCACAGCGTGGCAGCGGATAAAGACCTGGTGGTGCTGGTTGTGCCCTCGCACGTGATGCGCGAGGCGGCGACCCGGGCGGTTTCGGCCCTGGATGCGCAAACCATAATCGTCTCTGCTGCCAAGGGAATTGAGAACGAGACCCACCTGACCATGACCGGCGTGCTCTCAGAGGTGATGCCGGGTCATGAAAACCGGCTGGCGGTACTTTCCGGTCCGAGCTTTGCCGGGGAAGTGGCCCGGGAGGTGCCGACCGTGGTGGCCTCAGCTGCTGACGACCCGGAGGTAGCGGCTTACGTGCAGCAGGTTCTTGCCACCCCTTTTTTCCGGGTATATACCAATCCGGATGTGGTGGGTGTGCAGCTGGGCGGGGCGGTTAAAAACGTGATCGCCATTGCTTCGGGCATCGTGGACGGTCTTGGTCTGGGTTTGAACAGCCGGGCGGCCCTTATAACACGGGGACTGACCGAAATCCGCAGGCTTGGCATCAAACTCGGCGCCAATCCCCACACTTTTGCCGGATTAAGCGGTGTGGGCGATCTTGTCCTGACGTGTACCGGTGCGCTGAGCCGGAATCATACGGTGGGCCGCATGATCGGCGAGGGAAAATCCCTGGATGAAATTCTTTCCCGTATGAATATGGTTGCCGAAGGCGTGCGCACGGCCAAGTCGGTTTACAACCTGTCAAAAAAGGTCGGCGTGGAAATGCCGATTGCCGATTCTGTATATGCGGTACTTTACGAGGATTTAAACCCGGCCGATGCCGCGTACCAGCTGATGACACGCAGCCTGAAATCCGAACTCGAAGATGTGGAGTAGGGAAATCCGAAATTCGAATACTCGAATTCCCAAAACAAATACATTGCCCGGGTTGTGTATATCGGGGAAACCTGCTTTGGTGACCTGAATCGGGCGTTTTTGGATTTGTTTGTCCATAGACGGCTCCTGCGAATTTTGAATATTTCAGATCCCGTGGAGCGCATTCATGAAGCAAACCCCATCCCATGATAGTGAAGGGCACAGGCGGCGATTGCGGGAAAAATTCCTGGAATCGGGCTTAAGCGGGTTTCATGACTACGAGGTGGTGGAACTGCTGCTGACCCTGGCAACTCCGCGCAAGGACTGCAAGCCCGCGGCAAAGGCGGCGATGGAGCGCTTTCAAACGCTTGCCGGCGTTCTGGAGGCACCTGTCAGCGAGCTTTGTGAGGTTGCGGGCATCGGGCCCAAAAACGTTTTCGGTATTAAACTTGTCCCCGCGGTGGCAGAGCGTTATCTTGAGAAAAAGACCATGCGTTCGGACCCGGTCAATAATGCCGAAGCGCTGTTTGACTACCTGTACCACAGCATGGCCGGCAAAAGCCGAGAAATCTTCAAGGTGCTGTTTTTGGACGCCAAGAACCGGGTGATGGCAACCGAGGTTTTATTTGAGGGCACGCTGACCGCAGGTGCGGTTTATCCCCGGGAAGTGGTGAAAAAGGCGCTGGAATACCGGGCGGCCGCGGTAATCTTTGCGCACAACCATCCCTCCGGGGACCCGGAGCCCTCGTCAGCGGATTTGTCCATTACCCGGCGTCTGGTATTTGCATGCATGAGCACGGGCATTACGGTACACGAACATCTGGTCATCGGGGACCGGCGCTATTACAGTTTTGCGGATTCGGGCCATATCAGGCACATGTGCCGGCAATATGAGCAGGAACTGGTCAAGTACACGGGTGGAAATGAGTGATTCAGAAAACCGGCCGGAATGCTTCGGGGTGCTCGAACTCGTGTTTCCGCCGGGCGAAGACGGTTTGCGGCACAGCCCGGAAGTTTGCCTGGCCTGTGATCACAAGGTCGCATGCCTGAGACAGGCCGTTTCCGGCGGCGGCGGACTGCAGGTCGCGGATGAAAAGGTGGACCGGGCCTACCAGGCCCGAAGGATTTCTTTTCTGGAGAGATGGGCCCGGAAAAAATCCATTCACCAGAAAAAGCGGAAAAAGAAAACAGATAACAGGCAGCCTTGAGAAAACCGCAGAGGAGGGATGCCCATGAGATCCATCAAGGAGTTGAACCTGGAAGGCAAACGGGTGTTGGTGCGGGTGGACTTCAATGTCCCCTTGGACGAGCATCAGAATATTACCGATGATACCCGGATCCGGGAAGTGCTGCCCACCCTGCGCTATATCCTGGATCACAAGGGAAAGCTCATCATCATGTCCCACATGGGACGTCCCAAGGGCAAGCGCGTGGAGGAACTGAGCCTGGCCCCGGTGGCCAAGCGTCTGGGCCGGCTGCTGGAGCAGAAAGTCGATCTGGCGGCCGACTGCGTGGGCCCGGAAGTCAAAGACCGGGTTGCCAGGCTGGGCGAGGCAGAAATGATCCTGCTGGAGAACCTGCGGTTTCACCCGGAAGAGGAAAAAAATGATCCGGAGTTCGCCAAAAAGCTCGCCGGCCTGGGGGATGTGTACATCAACGACGCATTTGCCGTCTCCCATCGCGCCCATGCCTCGGT
The DNA here is from genome assembly GCA_046537995.1 of Desulfobacterales bacterium. Taxonomy (GTDB): domain Bacteria; phylum Desulfobacterota; class Desulfobacteria; order Desulfobacterales; family Desulfosalsimonadaceae; genus Desulfosalsimonas. The sequence continues at coordinate 2,124 of JBKHJS010000049.1, read as the reverse complement.
CGAGGGCGTGGCCCGCAATTGCCCCGAGGCTGCAGCCGGTTTTCTGCTGATAAAGGAGCTCAAGTATTTCAAGGAGGCCCTGGAAAATCCCAGGCGTCCCCTTGTGGCCATTATCGGCGGGGCAAAGGTTTCTTCCAAGTTCGGTGCCCTGGAAAACCTTCTTTCCCGGGTGGATAAGCTCATTATCGGCGGCGCCATGGCCAATTCCTTTTTAAAGAGCATGGGTTTTGACCTGGGCCGCTCCAAAGTCGAGGACGAATTGGTGGAAGCCGCAGGAGAGCTCCGGCAGCGGGCCATCCGGGAAGGTGTCAAGTTCTACCTGCCGGTGGACGTGGTTGTGGCCCGGGAGGTGGATCCAAAGGCCGGGACCAAGATTGTGCCGGTGCAGGAAATCCCGGAGGATTGGATGGCCCTGGATATCGGGCCGGCTACGTCCCGGTTGTTCGCAGAAGCCATATATAATGCCAAGACCATCGTATGGAACGGCCCCATGGGGATGTTTGAAATCGATGCCTTCAGCCGGGGCACCGTATCCATGGTCTACAGCGTGGCCGACTCTTATGCACTTTCCATTGTCGGCGGCGGGGATACGGACGTGGCGATTCACAGCACCGGCCAGACCGACCGGATTTCCTACATATCCACCGGCGGCGGGGCGTTTCTCCAGTTGCTGGAAGGAAAACCCCTGCCCGGGGTGGAGGCAATCGGGGGAACGCAAATCGTGGAATGAAGGGCAGAACCCTTTCTTTTCTGCGGGAGTACTGGATTCCCTGCTGATCACTGATCACGGCCGCGGGCATCGGTGTCGCCATAGGTTTTATGATCTCGCTTCCGCGGTTCTACGACCTGCTGATGGAGTGCCAACGCCAGGATGTGATCGACTGCCTGGATTCCCGGGGGGCGGCGCCCTGGTTGCCTTTTCGGGACTGGTGCTGTTGCACATCGTGATAATGCCGGCTGTGGCCTGTGGGTTCAGAAAATGCTTTTATGAATGGGCCGGGCGCCAGGGTCACGGATAATTACTTGACAATTCTGGAAAAACAGGCTATTCTTTTTTATAGAATCGGCTCTTCGGCTGTTAACCCCTGTTGTTGGAAAGGAGATCAGATTTTTGTACTGGCGCCCCCGGGAAGAACTCAGCCTCGAAAATCGGCTGCGAAGATCCTATTATGAACTGCTTCGCGACGAACTCGATCAGTTCATCCTTTCCTATTCCCTGAAGGAATCCTATGAAAATTTTAAAAACAGCAAGCGCCCCTATCCTTTCGTAGAGCGAAAGGAGCTCAAGCCCCGCGCCCGGATTCCAAAGGAGGAATTCAGCCTGCATAATACGTTCCTGGTGATTTTCGTGGAAGACACCATTCCTGAGCAGTACAAGAAATACATCCGGTTTTTCGATGCCAACAAGACCACCAAGACCAATTTGCTGCGCTCCAAGACGCTTTCGCTGGGGCCGGATTTTGACAGGAGCCAGAAGTTCCTGGATTCCGTGCATTTTTATAATTTTTTAAAGGACCTGCTGCCGGTGGACTACGCCCTGCTGATCCAGCGTGATACCAGCCAGGCCAAATCCAAACACCGGTATTACATTTCCCATTTCCACGTGCGCGTTGATTGGCCCATTTCCGAGGCTGCAGAAGACCTGGGCCGTCATCTGCGGTATATTTCCAAGGATGTGTACGAAAAAGGGGAAAAATACGCCGAAGACGTGCAGAAGAAGTTTTTCGAATACCACGGACTGCCGGACATGATCGGCGGCCGCCGCACCGCGGCCAGCGTGGCTGCCCAGTACCTGCGCCGGCTACCGTTTATATCCACGGTCTACGTTTCCAGCAGCGAGTCGCGCTCGTTAATCCGTTACTCTGAGCAAGGGGTTCACAAGATGGTCCTCATGCGCCTGAGCTCCAGAGAGATGGAGCAGGTGGCAGAGCGAAACAAGATGCACCTCCGGGAGTTCAGGCGCTTTTACATGATCGACCAGGACGGCAAAAACGGCGTGTTTATCTTCCGGGTTGCTTATTCGCACACCGCCCCGGCTCTACCCCCGGAGGACGGAAAGCTCCGGGAAATCAAGCCGGAACTCTTCTGGCTGACGGTCAAGTACCAGCACATCCTGCCCCTGCC